>NZ_JAAGNI010000332.1 GCF_010550605.1 Streptomyces sp. SID9727 | reverse complement strand
GGGCCGCGCGGGACGGCTTCGTCTTCGGTACGGCCTCCAGCGTGTCGTGGACCGGCGGCCCGGCGGTCTGCGGGGCCAGGTCGTGGGCCGGCCGGCTGACCCCGGGGCGCGGCGGGGCGGCCGGGTGCGGCTGGACGGACACGCACCCCGACAGGGCCGCGACCGTGAGGCAGACCAGGAGTTGCACGGCGGTTCTCGTTCGTTGCACGTGATCAACCTTGCGGGGCCGGTGACCGGTCCACGCCTCCGACGCCCCTGATCCGCCCGCACGAGTGACACCGGTCAGCCCGGCGCCGCCGCGATGGCGCTTCAGCGCCCCAGCATCCCGCGCAGCAGCTCGTCGAAGCCGGTGCGCAGCTCCGCCTCGCTCGGTACGGAGCGGTGGTACGAGCCGGCCGCGCACGAGAACATCAACCCCTCGCACCAGGCCACGAGGGACAGCGTGTGCCGCTCCGGTTCCGGCGACCCGGCCGCGGTCATCAGTGCCACCAGCGGAGCGCGGAACTGCATGCCCGTCGCGTCGAAGAACTCCCGCAGCTGCGGGCGGCGGGTGGCCTCCAGCGCCAGTTCGTACCGGCAGACCAGCAGCTCCGGGTGGTGCGTCAGATAGCGGTGCAGGGCCCGGGCCAGCCCCGTCGCCGGCTCGCCGGTGTCCGCGCCCGCCCCGAGCCCGCCGGGTGCGAGGACCCGGCCCTCGCGCTCCGCCAGCCGTCGCACCGCTGCCTCCAGCAGCGCCTGTCGGGTCCGGGCGTGGTTCGACGTCGAGCCCTGGGGCAGTCCGGCCCGCTCGTCCACCGCCCGGTGCGTCAGCCCCCGCATGCCGCGCTCCGCGAGAAGGGCGAGCGCTGCGTCGGCGATCAGTTCGGCCCGGTCGGAGCCGGTGGGACGTGCGGTCATGAGGTCAACCTACCGCCGCAACTACAGCTGTAGTACGTTGGGTGCTGTCACTACAGGTGTAGTTGCAGTGGAGGGAGCGTCATGGACATGCCCCGTGCGGTCGTCATCGGCAGCGGGATCGGCGGACTCACCTCCGCGCTCGCGCTGCACCGGTCCGGCTGGCAGGTCACCGTGCTGGAACGCGCCGACTCCCTGGAGCCCGTCGGCGCCGGCATCGGGCTCGCCCCCAACGCCCAGCGCGCGCTCGACGTGGTCGGCCTCGGCGACGAGATCAGGTCCCTGGCCGCCTGGCAGGGCGAGGGCGGGATGCGCACGCCGTCCGGCCGCTGGCTCTCCCGCACCGACGCCGCCGCGGCGGCCGAACGGTTCGGCGGTCCGCTCGTCCTCCTGCACCGCTCCGTCCTCATCGACCGCATCGCCGCCCGGCTCCCCGCCTCCGCCATCCGCACCGGCTGCCCGGCCCGTCTGGCCGACCCCGGCACCGCGGGCGGCGCCCCCGCCGTGGTCGGTACGCCCACCGGGACGATCGAGGCCGAACTCGTCGTCGGAGCCGACGGAATCCACTCCGGCATACGCGGCGCCCTCTTCCCGGACGCCCCCGGCCCCTCCTACGCGGGCTTCACCACCTGGCGGGCCGTCGTCCCGGCCCCGGACCGCCCCTTCCCGCCGCACGAGACCTGGGGGCGCGGCGCGCTCTGGGGCAGCCAGCCGCTCAAGGACGGCAGGATCTACGCCTACGCGGCGGCGACCGCCCCCGCCGGAACCCGGGCGGCCGACGACGAGAAGGCCGAACTCCTGCGCCGCTTCGGCGACTGGCACGACCCGGTCCCCGGAATCATCGCCGCCACCGCGCCGCGGGACATCCTCCGCCACGACGTGTACCGGATGGCCGTCCCGCTTCCCGCCTTCCACCGCGGCCGCACCGCCCTGCTCGGCGACTCCGCGCACGCCATGGCCCCCACCCTCGGCCAGGGCGGCAACCAGGCCATCGAGGACGGCATCGTCCTCGCCCACCACGTGGCCCCCGGCCGGGACCTGGGCGCCGGCCTCGCCGCGTACACCGCCGAACGGCTGCCGCGCACCGCCGGTGTCGTTCGCAAGGCCGACCGTGTCTCCCGGCTCATGAGCCTGACCGGTGCGCCGGCCGTCGCCGCACGCGACTTCCTCATGTCCACCGTCTCCCGGCTCGGTCCCGGCCTCGTCCTGCGCACCTTCGACGGGATCGCCGACTGGCGGCCCCCGGGCGCCGCGTATGCTGCCGGGACGACGGATGAGGCGCCCCGCACACGGCGCTGACCAGCGAGAGGAACACCCTGTGAAGGTCGGCTGCATCGGACTCGGGGACATCGCGCGGAAGGCGTACCTGCCGGTGCTCGGCTCCCTGCCGGGCATCGAGCTCCACCTCCAGACCCGCACCCCGGCCACCCTGGACGCGGTCGCCGCCGCCCACCGCATCCCGGCCGACCGGTGCCACCAGGACCTGGACTCGCTGCTCGCCCAGGAGCCCGACGCCGCGTTCGTGCACGCCTCGACCGCCGCCCACCCCGAGATCGTGGGCCGGCTGCTCGACGCGGGCGTCCCCACCTACGTCGACAAGCCGCTCGCGTACACGCTGGCTGAGTCCACCCGCCTGGTCGAGCTCGCCGAGGCGCGCTCCACCGGCCTCGCCGTCGGATTCAACCGCCGGCTGGCCCCGGGCTACGCCCAGTGCGCGGAGCACCCGCGCGAACTGATCCTTTTGCAGAAGAACCGGGTCGGCCTCCCCGAGAAGCCCCGGACCATGGTGTTCGACGACTTCATCCACGTCGTGGACACCCTGCGCTTCCTGGCGCCCGGCCCCGTCCGGCGCACCGTGGTGAGCGGCCGGCTCGTGGACGGTCTGCTGCACCACGTCGTGCTCCAGCTCTCCGGCGACGGCTTCACCGCGATCGGCGCGATGAACCGGCTCAGCGGCTCGACCGAGGAGCGGCTCGAAGTCTCCGGCCAGGACTCCAAGCGCGAGGTCCTCAATCTCGCGGAGGTCATCGACCACAAGGGGCAGCCGAGCGTCCGCCGACGCGGGGACTGGGTGCCGGTGGCCCGTCAGCGCGGCATCGAGCAGGCGGTGCTGGCCTTCCTGGAGGCCGTGCGCGAGGGCCGCCCGCTGAGCGCCCGCGACGCGCTGGAGACCCACGAACTCTGCGAGCGCGTCCTGCGGGAGCTCGACGCCGCCTAAGCAGCCGCCGCCGTCTCGACGGGACGCGTACGCCTCCGGGCCCGCCGGGCCCGTACGCCCTCCGACGCGCAGAAGACGGCCAGCGCTCCCAGCGCCCCGTACACCGCCCAGTCGCCGAACCGCACGTACAGCGTGGTGCCCCGGGCCAGCGGCACCCCGTAGACGGCGGTCCCGCTGGTCTCCGTACCGAGGCGGGGACCGACGCGCTCGCCCCCGGGCCCGTACACCGCGCTCACACCCGTGAGCGTGGCGTGCACCATCGGGCGGCCGCTCTCCGCCGCCCGCAGCGCGCCGAGCGAGGCGTGCTGAGCCGGGGCCCAGCCGTGCTGGAAGGACGAGGTGGAGGACTGGGCGACCAGGAGCCCCGCCCCGTCCCGTACCAGGCGCCGGCTCATGTCCGGGAACGCGGACTCGAAGCAGACCAGCGGGCCGACGCGCACTCCGTCCGCACCGGGCACCCGCATCGTGACCGGGCCCCCGCCGCGCAGCCGGTCCTCGCCCGCGGCCCGGCCCATCGAGGTCGCCCAGCCGAGCGCCGACCGGGCCGGGACGTACTCGCCGAACGGCACGAGCCGCATCTTGTCGTACCGGTCCCCGGTGAGCCCCCGGGGTCCGACGAGCACGGCGCTCTTGAAGATCCCCGTGCGTCCCGCCGCGTCGGTCTGCCGGGCGTCCACGTTCACCAGGAGACCGGCGCCCACCGACCGCGACAGCGCCGCGAGCCGGGCCTCGACGTCCGGCCGCCGGGCCGGGTCCACGCCGACGCTGCTCTCACCCCACACCACCAGGTCGACCCCGCGCCCCGCGAGCGACCGGGTCAGCGCCTCGCCGCGGGCGAACCTGCGCGGGATGCTGCCCGGCCCGTCCACGATCCCGGGCTGCACGACGGCCACCCTGACCGTGCCCGTCCGTTCCGGCTGCGGCGCCCACACCCAGGCCGCCCCGGCCACCAGCGCCCCCACCAGGAGCGACACGGCGGCCACGACGCGGGCGGCGGAGTGCACCAGCAGCACGGTGACCGCCGTGTTCACCGCCACCACCAGCAGACTCACCAGCCACACCCCGCCCACCGAGGCCAGCCGCAGCGCAGGTTCCACCTGCCACTGGCTCGCCCCCAGCAGCCCCCAGGGACCGCCCAGCGCCTCCCAGGACCGCACCAGCTCGATCATCAGCCAGCCGCACGGCACCAGGACCACCGCCGCGACCGCCGCCCGCCCGCTCAACGGGCCGCGCAGCAGCCGGTGCGCCAGCAGCCCCCACGGTGCCCACAGCAGACCCAGCAGCGCCGCGAGGATCACGATGAACACGTGCAGGCTCGGCATCAGCCAGTGGTGCACGGCGATCATGTAACCCGTGCCGCCCAGCCACGCGTCGCGCGCCGCCCCCCGCCCCGTCCCGGCGGAGCGGACCAGCAGCAGCAGCGGGACCAGGCAGACGTAGGCGAACCACCACAGGGAGGGTGCGGGGAAGGCGAGCGCCGGCAGCGCACCGGCCACCAGCGCGGCGGCCGCGCGCCCCGGGGTCCGGTCGAGCACGCGCGCACCCCGCTCGCGCCACCCGGTCCGCGCACCCATGCCGCACCTCCTCGCCCCGCCCGCCGGCAGGTCCGTCCGCCATCCGGTCCCGATCTTCTGCCCAGTGTGCGGCAGCGGACGCGGCCCGGCCGTCAGCAGGGGACGACGGCCACCGGGCCCATCGCGTGCGTGAGCGTCGTGTGCGCCACCGGCGACAGTCCGAGGCCCAGCGACTCACCGCCGCGCCGCCGGCCGACGACGGTCAGCGACGCCGTCGCGGACGCGGTGACCAGGGTGCGGGCCGCGGAGCCGTTGACCGGCTCCTTCATGACCTCGACCTGCGGATACGCCGCCCGCCAGCCGGCCGTCAGTTCCGCCAGCGACCGCTCCGCCGCATCCGCCGCCGCGTTCCGGTCGAAGACCGGCCCCCCGGACAGCATGGACGAGAACATCGTCCAGCCGTGCACGATCCGCAGCCGCGCGCCCGGGTGCGCCGCCGCCGTCTCGAAGGCGAAGTCCAGCACTCCCTCGCTGCTCTCATCGGCCGCCACCCCGGCGACGATGTCCGGGAAGACCTCGCCCGCGCCCTCGCCGGCCGGCTCCTCGTCGTCCCGGCCACCGTGCACGATCACCACGGGGCACTTGGCCATGGACGCCGTCGCCAGGCTGTTGGACCCGAGCATCAGGGACCGGAACCCGCCGAGACCCCGCGAACCGAGCACCAGCAGCGAGGCGTCCCGGCTCAGCGAGACCAGCGCCGCCGACGGGAAGTCGAGCGGTGCGAGGGTCGTGGGCCGCAGTCCCGGAGCGACCTGGGCCACCCGGTGCGCGGCCGAGGCCAGCAGCTCGCCCGCCTCCCGCTCCTGCGCCTCCTGGCCGGTGCGCCGGGCCAGCTGCCTCACGTGCACGATGAGCAGCGGCAGACCCCGTACGACCGCCTCACGGGCCGCCCAGTCCAGCGCGTCCATGCTGTGCGAGGAGCCGTCGACCGCCGCGATCACGGGAAGCTCGGTGCCGCTCATGGGTTCCTCTCCGCCGTCCGGACCTGTCTCGTACGCTACGGCGGCGCGGGCACCGGTGCCGAGGCGGAGGCGGCCGTCCGGGCCCCGGCACGGCATGCCCCCGCACGTCGTTTGTTCCGATGGGCCGTCCGGCTGCGCCTATGCTCGCGGTATGGAGCAGAGCGAAGTGGTGAAGCGTGTGGTCGGCATCCTCACCGAGGCGGGGGAGATGCGCCGGCTGCTGGAGGAGAATCCGGACCGCGACGACGCCGACACCGACTCGACCGTGGTGACCGCCCTACTCAACGAGACCATGCCCCGGATCGCCATCCCCGAGGACGCCACCGTCGAGGACGTGGTGGTGGTCGTCGGACGTGAGGTCGGCGGTGCGGTGGAACAGCTCGTCGGGGCGTTCACCCTGGCGTTCGCGATGCTGGCCCAGGTCCACGACTCCGGGCAGACGGACGTCACCTCGGCGGACGTGCTCCAGGACCTCGCCCTGCGCGCCGAGCAGTTCGGCGCCGAGGGCCCCGGCGACACGGAGATCTGAACACGGCGCCGCCCCCGGCACGGGCCGGGGGCGGCGGGCGTACGGCGGACGTCAGCCTGCGGACTCACCGGTGTCAGGACACGTTCCCGCGGACGCTGTCGCCGATCAGCCCGTCCGTGTAGGTCACGTACTTGGCGTCGAACTTGCCCTTGCCGGTGATGGTGCCCATGACGTTCTCGCCGGGGGCGAGCTTCACCGTGTCGAGTTGGTCTTCGTCCATCCCGAGCTCGGCGGTGTGCTTGCGGCCGTCGGTGTCGGTGATCGTTACGTACAGCGGGTTGACATCGATCTCATCCTTGCCGTTGTTCGTGATGGTGACCTGGACGCTGGTGTAGTTGTCGTTCTGGGCGAGGATGCTCTTCTTGAAGGCGACTTTCTTCGCCGCGACGGTCACGGGCTCCTTCTTCGCCGGCTCTTCCTTCTTCGGCTCCTCCGGCTTCTTGGTCTCGGCGGGAGCGCTGGCGGCCGGCTCCTTGGTGGGCGGCGAGTCCTTCTTGCTGTCGTCGCCGCTCGTTGCGATGGCGGCGATGATGCCGATCAGGACGAAGAGCACGATGATGCCCAGGCACCCAAACCCGATGATCTTGCCCGTGCTCTTCTTCGGCGCCGGCGGCTGGGGGCCCCATCCCGGCTGTGTTGGCTGCTGACCCCAGCCAGGCTGCTGCGGCTGCTGATTCGACATGTGCCCCCCCATAGGTGGTTCGTGGAGGGACGACCGTAGCGACGCCGGATGCGGCAGGGGAGGCAGATGTTCCGGTGGTGACGGAGTTGTGACCAAAAAGTGGGGGACTAGCGGGGAGGGTTCTCCAGCTCTCGCGCCAGGACCCACGTCTCCTCGCCCCGCCCGCATGTCACCCGGACGCGGATCGGGAGATGCGTGTAGCGGTCCTGCCACTGCTCGGCCGCCATGCCTGTCATCCAGCGGCCGGGGCGGGTGCGCTCGATAGCGAAGGGGCGACCCCGGCCCATTTCCAGTGGCACCGCCCCGGTCCGTCGCCCATTCTGGTCAGCCCCGTCGATGCCGGGAGCGAAACGAAATGGGCCCCAGACGTAGGCGTCTGCGTCTGCCTGGGTGTACTCCGGCGTCGGGTTGAGGACCCTGTGGTCCATGTCGTCGTTCAGCATCTCCAACTGCACCGAGGTCAGGTCGCCAAGACTGTCCGGGCCGGCCAGGTGAGCTGTGATGCTGCCGCGACTACCGAACTGCCCGGTGAACGACAGCCTGATGTCAGGCGTGCGGTCCTCGTGCCAGCGCTCGCGTTCGATGCTCGCGACAGTGTTAGCTGTTCCGTTGGCGCGGTGGGCGGCGAACCAAGCGCCAGCGGCGGCAACCGCGCTCAGGCCGGCTGTACCAAAGGTGGCGATGTCGCCCCAGGGGATGTCCATGCGCTGCGACTCTAGCGGCCGGCAATGACACGACTGCGCCCCGCTCTCATCCGAGGGCGGGGCGCAGTGCTGCGTGCGGCGCTTCGGCCAGCACTACTCCTGCGCGGATGCAGTCAGTTCCATCATCTTCTGGGAGTAGGTCGCGCCGTCGATCTCCTCGTTGTCGTACTGGCGCATCAGTTCATCGATCTCGGCCTTCAGTTCTTCTCTGTCCACTGGCGTCTCCCAACGCGTCGGTACCTCCGGGGACAGTAGCGCGTTGCGAGCCCTCGGCTCCTCACGCCTCTTGCGGGCTACCCACCCTGGAAGTAGCGCATAACGTTCCCTTATGCGCCGAGGTCGACGAACGGAGCGGGCCCTAGCCCTGAGCAGCCGGAAACGCGTGGCCCGCTGGTGGCCATGAACTCGCTCTCGCGACCGTCGGGCAGCAGCCGTAGCGTCCCAGGGAAAGCGTCACCGAGGTCGATGTCGGATGCCTCGTCTACGAGCGTGACGCTGCCAGCCCAGGTGCTGTCCTTGTCGGACTCGCGGTTGTCGGTGCGGCTGGGGTCATAGCGCAGCACCAGGGATGCGGTGACTGCAGCTTCTCGCCCGTCAGTGAACACCACGGTTGCTGGGCCGACGTAGCGCTGCCGGCCGTCGCCGGGATGGAAGGGTGCGCGTTCTGCCATGGCGGCAGGCTAGCGCAGGCGCGACTGCCGTCTGCGCTCACGGCCGCGACGGAGCCGGTGGCTAACTGGTCCTTGCACCAAAGCGCCCCCGCTGCCTTGCAAGTGGCGGGGGCGGCCTCGTGTGTCTTCTCGATCAGAAGCGCACGTAGTGCCAGACCACCATGGCCACCACGCTGACGGCGTACATGCCGGTGCGATACGCGGCTCCAGCGATCAGGTTGTGCGTGACGAGGCGGCGGAATCGCCAGAGCCGCACCTGCCGAACGATGTGGTGCAGGCGTCGTCGAATGTGGTTCTCTCGCACGAGAGTGATCCCCTCCTGGAAATTGGCATGACGGGTGACCTTGCGATCCCCGCGCCTGGCCCTTATGCGTCCAAGCTGCAGGCCAGGGGCGGGGGTTGCGCGCTTGGGGAACAGTAGAGGAGTCCTCGGACTCGCACTTTTCAGCCGCTCGCAGGGTGCTGCGACCTCTACAAGGAAGCTTGTAGAGGATCATGCCTCTATGCCCCACCTGCTGCCCTTTGGTCCAGGATTTCGGCCGTTACGGGTTCGTTACCTTGGCGCCTCATGCCGGAGTGCCGGGCCGTTCATCAATCGGTCGGGACGTGAACCTGAAAGGACAGCCTTTGAACTCGCCGATTTGCGGCTCCAGTTGTTCATCAAACCGTTCATCTAGGTGGTACCGTTCAGATTCCGCACCTAGGCGTTTGATGAACGAAGGGGAGTCGCATGGCCCTAGTCGGCCTCGTCCGAGTCAGCACCGACAAGCAGAACACACAACGGCAGCACGACGCACTTGACTCGATCTGCCTCAAGGTCTTCGAAGAGAAGACCAGCGGCAAGCTCGCCGTCGACGACCGGCCCACTCTCAAGGCCGCCCTCGACTACATCCGCGAAGACGACATGCTCTGCGTGCAAGAGGTCGACCGCCTTGGGCGCAACCTCCTCGAAGGGCTAATCGTCCTGAACGACCTTTTCGAGCGAGGTGTCGCCGTTAAAGTCCTCGAAGGCATCGCCGCCGGAGACCACACGGAGCGGTCCTTCATCCTCGACCTCGCACTCGCCCTCGCCGAAGACCGGCGGTGCGACATCGTCAAGAAGACCAAGAACGGCTTGGAAGCAGCACGGAAGCAGGGGCGCGTCGGTGGACGCAAGCCCGTCATGACGGACGTCCTTGTAGCGCAGGCAGTGGGGCTACGAGACCGAGGCTTCACGATCCGGCAGATCCAGCCCCACCTGCGCATCACCGAAGGCACGAACAAGGGCAAGAGCCCCAGCGTCGGTGCCATTTCCCAAGCCCTCCAGTCCTATGACGCTGCAAAGGAAAACTGAGGTGCCCCTGGTCGCCGACTGGCCAGCCTGAGGCGGCGCGATGCCCCAGCCTGAGGCAAGCAGGCTGGGGCATCGCGGGCCAGGCTATCGGTTTCGGATCTTGCTGGATGCAGGTGACGTCCGGGGCTTCAGTCGTACGGCTTGGGTCAGTCGCCGTACTCGCGCACCGCCCAGCCCGTTGGCGCTTCGCGGACCTCAAAGCCGGGCGCCAGGATCTGGTGGAGGCTCTCGCCGTCTTCCCAGTCGTTCAGGGCTTCTCCGAGCGTCGTGACCAGCGGTTCGCCGACGTTGTCGAACAGCACGACCGGCTCCAGAGGGAGGTCGCCTCCCACTGTGCTCGTGCGCGACATGTTGCTTGTAGGCACTGCCCAGCCGACGAGCGGAAGGACAAGAATCTCTGGTGTGACTGGACAAGAGAGCGCGACCCTCCATCCGTTGGGAGCTGCCGAGAACCGAGTGATCGGCGAGTCGTTGGTCATGCTGGAAGGCTGCCAGGTCGGGCGACCGACTTGCCCGGCAAAGTGGAATCGCGCCACACCTCTAGCCACATGGCCGAAACAGGTGCATCGTTGATCGCGCGGCCGGAGCTCGCCCCCAGGCAGTTTCCCCCGTTCGGACCCTGCCCGCGTGGACCTCCTGCGGGCGGGGCCTGCCGCCCCTCCCGGCCTCCCCACGGGAGGGTCGAGGCGCGCCCCGGTCATCCAGGGCGCCTACTGCTTCTCCTCGGTGAAGAAGCCGTCGTGCCCCTCGCAGAGGCTGTTCGGGCAGTGCCACATGACGCCGACCTCGGGGTCAAGGTCGTTCACCTGAGTCCCCCTGTCCGGCGTGAGGCGGGGCTGGCTCATCTGCCCGCACTCGGGGCATCGGGCGTCGGGGAGTCGGCGGGCTACGGATCGCGGGTATCGCTGCTTCGGGTTGTCCATGACTTCACGGTGGCACAGGTTCCGCAAAACCTTGCCCCCGGCCGCTGCGGTCCCTGTGTAGCCGGCTGCTATGCAAGCGTGGGGAGTTGGCGCCTGGGGCGCAGCCGTGTCGCGTAGCCTTGCCGAACCGCCCCGTCGGGGGGTGGCGTAGTACCTAGTCCTGTCGGAGGACTTCATGCCCTTGAGTCATGTCGCACGCCTGCATGCTGCCGAGATCCGCAACCATGACTGGTCCGACGCTCCATTTCGCATCGACCGGGCGGGGCACGATCGCGTCTTTGATGGTGGTCGCGGGCCGCAGCTTTCGGAGCAGGAGACAGATCACATCCGCATGAACGTCATGTGGGTGACTGCCCAGGTACTGGGCTACGAGGATCCCAACTTCGACGTCAATGAGTTCGCCGAGGCGTGCGGGGTAGCCACCCGGACTCGGAGCGGACGCCTGAATGGCGGCATCGAGGCTGGTGTCCGGGTGGAGGACGGCAGGTACGCGCGTCCCGGAACCTGGGAGTTCGACGAAGGCTACTGAGCCACTGGGATCATCAGGCTGTCGCGGCGCCTTTCCTGCGGGAGGGGCGCCGTCTGCGTATCGGACGCTCTCACGCCGCTTCGTACCGATGTGCCCGGCCGCCCCGCCATTCCACCCATCCAGGGTCATCGAGCAGCTGCTCGGCGTCGGGGAGTCCGGCTCGTCGGAGGAATTCGACGACGTCGTGGTCGTCGTGGGCGAGTCCGGCGATCTGTCCTCGGATGGTGATGCGCCGGCCGCCGGTGGGGGAGGGGCGGTGGATGACGATCGGGGCCATGCGTTCAGGGTGCGCCGCAGTTGCAGGGCCCGCATCCTGCCTCCCCGGATGCGGGCTGGGCTGGGTGGCGTGAGGATCGGAGTACGGGCGGCGTCGCGGCTGCCTGATGCCTCTGGGAGGTCGCTATGCCGTCGACTGTCTGGTCCGGTGCCATCAGCTTTGGCCTGGTCACGATCCCTATTCGCGTGTCGGCGGCGTCGCAGGATCACTCGATCCACTTCCACCAGATTCACGTGGAGGACGGTGGCCGGGTTCGGACCCGGAAGGTGTGCGAACTCGACGACGAAGTCCTTGATTAGGGGGACATCGGTAAGGGCTACGAGCTGTCGAAGGACCAGACAGTGCCGGTAACGGACGCGGAGCTGGACCAGATGCCGCTGCCGACCGCGAAGGCGATCGAGATCGTGGCGTTCGTAGACCGTGCCTCGATCGACCCGGTGCGTCTGGCTGACAGCTACTACCTGTCGGCGGACGGTGCTGTGGCGGCGAAGCCCTATGTGCTGCTGCGGAGGGCCCTGGAGCGGACGTCGAAGGCCGCGGTCGCTAAGTGCGCGTGGCACAACCGGGAGCGTTTGGGCTTGCTGAGCATCCGCGACGACGCTCTGGTGCTGCATTCGATGAAGTGGCCGGACGAGGTCCGGTCGCCCGCCGAGCTCGCCCCGCCTGCTGTGGACCTGGACGAGGACGAGATCGAGCAGGCCCTTGAGTTGATGGACTCGATGACGACGGACGACATCAGCGGCTACCGCGACCGGTACCGGGACGCGATGGAGGAGCTGATCGAGGCGAAGATCGAAGGCAAGGAGCCGCCCAAGGAGGCAGAGGGCGGCGAGGCGAAGACCGGGCAGATCGTGGACATGATGGCCGCGCTGAATGCGTCCGTTCAGCAGGCGAAGGAGTCCCGGGGCGAGGGCGGGGACGCAACGGTGCACGAGATGCGGCCGGCGCGGAAGGCCGCCGCGAAGAAGACCCCGACCGAGAAGTCGGCGGGGAAGAAGGCGTCGGGGCGGAAGCCGAAGAGTGCCTGACCTACTCCAGGACGCCGAGCTCGCTGTCGGGCCGGCAGTGGGTGCAGGCCCTCACGCCGTCGGCGAGGAGTTGGCGGGCTTGGCCGCGATCGATGGTCCGCTGCCTCTTGCCTGCGGCGTAGCAGCCCCCGGCGTGGATCTCGGATGGGGGTGCGCCGACGCCGATGCCGAGTTCGACGGTCCAGTCGGGTGTGGGAGGCCGTGCTCTTCCCCGTAGCGTTTCTCGGCTTCGCGTTGTTCGACGGCGGCGATCTGTGCCCGGACCCGGTCGAGGGTCATGGCGAGCCAGGTCTCCAGAATGCGGAGGCGTGACAGGTCGGGCGGCAAATCGTTCACGCATTCGATTGTATGGCGTCAATGCTGTGCACCGCCTCCTTAAGAATACGTAGACAGACTTATCTAGGAATGCTTAAGTTTTCCTCATGGATCCACTGCATGGCGACCTCGAACAAGTAGAGGCCGATCTTCGTGAGGCCGAACTCGAACATCAGCGCCTTGGGGTGCGCATTGAAGGGCTGCGCGCACAGCGCGACGCTCTCCGCAGGATTGCCCAGACCCCGACCAGGCTGGAGCAGAAGCTGCAGAGTCTGACCAAGGCAGAGGGGATCGTTGCGATCCTTCGCGCATCCCCCGAACCCATGACGCTTGGGCAGATTGCTGAAGCCATGACTGCGGCGGGCAAGCTGACCAATAACAACGGGGCCTCCGTGTACATCGACGGCCTGCTTAAGGAAGGGCGTGTGGTTCGTGTCCGACGTGGCCTATACCGCGACGCCTGATCAACGAGAGGACTGAGCCGTGGCAACGCAAGCAGTTCAGGCGCTGGAGAAGGCCATCCGTGCCTTCGGCGGTACATGGGACACCCAGAGTTCCGTGACCGCCCTGCGGGACGCTGGGCTCGGCCACGGGGACCAGCGGGCGCAGGAGAAGCGGGCCCGGCAAGCTCTCCGCGATCTTGCCGCAGCTCGCGTGGTCGTGAAGGTCGACCCGGACAGTGCCACCTATCGACTCTCCAACGAGCTTAGGGACCACGCATGAGACGTTTCGTTATGGCCGGGATGGTCGCTACCGCGCTCCTGCTCGCCGGGTGCAGCAGTGACTCCGAACCCTCCAGCAGCCCGGACGAGGTTGCCGAGTCGTTGGCGGAAGAAGAGCCCGCCCCGGACCCTGCAGTCGAGGGGGCTGAAGACACGTCGGTACAGGACTACCTGGACGAGCACGGCATCACCGACGCGATGGTGATGCGCCTCGCGGCCGTCGCCGAGGCCAACAACTACGCGGACCCGCCGATGGCGGAGCCGGACGCGCAGCTGTTCGCCACGGTCATCGGTGATCACTGCGAGACGGTCGCATCAGGCGAGAAGACGTGGGACTACTACAAGGAGGACGATAAGAGCACCGGAGGCACGCAGGCCCAGGTGGACGCGTTCTACGGGTTCACGCAAGACACGTTCTGCCCGTCAATGACCAGCAAGCAGTAGCCGCACATACTGGCGCCCCGGCCAAGGAAAGCAGCCGGGTCGGCACTATGTCAGGGTATCGCCCGTCTCGCCCGCTGCTCCCTGCCACACTGGGGGTGCCCCGCTGTTACCCCCGCCGGCGGGGGCACTTTCGTTGCCCGGTGCTCGTCTGCGCCACGCCGGAGGTAATCGATCCGGGTCTGTCAGTGCTGCCTCGTAGGCTTGTCGCATCAATCCCTTAGGGCCACGGCTCGCGAACAAGGGGATTCTTCAACCGCCCCCGTTCCCGGCTGCTCCCCGGGGCGGGGCTGCGTCAGCTCTCAGCCGGCTCGGGGTGGAGGACGGCGTTCTGCGCCGCCTGCTCCAGCTCATACCGGCCACCGTCCCCGGCCTCTGCTGTCACCGCAGCTGGAACGTTTCCGCAGCCTCACGCCACACCGCCCAACGATCTGGGCTGTACAGGTCGGACAGTGCCTGGGCCTGCGCATCGACGGACGCACGGCACAGCTGGATCAGGGTTTCGCTCGGTTTCGCCACGGCGGGATCCTAAACGGCGGCACTGACAGCGGGGCGTCTGCCATGCTGGCGAGATGGACTTCAAGCCCGGCGGCCTTCCCGGCCTGCAGGTCGGCCAGACGCAGGAACTGTGTGACCTCGGCGATCCGCACCCATGGGCGACGGAGTTCTTCCTTGCTCCGAACGCCAGCCACGCGCAGAGGACCCACGTCGCTACCGTCATGGCCTTTCAAGCGGAGATCGACCGGCTCGACACCTCCTGGCTGAACGAGTAGACCTAGCCCTACGCGGCACCCCGTCTGTCATGCTGATGGTGGCCCGCTTTCCCATGCGAGCGAGTCCGGCGGCGCGTAACCGCCATGGCCCCTACGGACCGAACGCATCGGATGGGGTGCGCCCCCTGCTCACTGCCGGAGTTACGTCCAGCAGAGGACAGCCCGCTACCTGTGGGTACAGAGGGGCCGGGGGGCGCTTCTGGCATCCTGGCAGTGGCACGCTCGTCTGCTATGGGAAACCGTGGCATCCGAGAACCTGTCGGCTCAAGCCGGGCGGCCAGCGTCTGCCGGCGCCGCGGCCTGGCAACGTCCAGCCTTACGCCCGCCCCGACTCGCGACGGGGCGGGCGTTCGTGCCAGGTCAGGACATCACTTCCGCACTGCCGCGAACGCGATCATGCCGCCTCGACGACGTCGCGCTGTACGACCGCAGCCCACTCGGCGAGAAGCCGCTCGTACTCCCGCCGCCCCTCCGGCGTCAGCCGACCACCGCGCGTCCACAGAGCCCTGATGTCCGCGTTCACCTCAGCCAACGACCGGGCAGCGCGCGGCGAGACAGAAGATGCGGGCATGCCCTGAGTCTACGGGCGAGGTCCGAAAATAGTCTCGATCGCATCCAGTGCGCGAAACCACGGAAACGCGGAGGCGCTCCCCTGCTTAGGCGGATGCGACTCGTACCCGGCCGGCCCATCTAGATAGACCACGCCCTGCGCTCGCAGATCCGCGATGCTGCGGGCCACTGCCGGCTGGGCTCCCTGCGCCCGGTTGAAGTACGGCATCGCCACCACCGGCACTCCGAGGTGCACACCCTCTGACACCAAGCCCAACGCCACCGTGTCCGCGATCCCGTGGCCCCACTTGTTCAAGCTCGTGCATGACAAAGGGGCCACCAGCATTGCATCCGCCTTGGGCAGTGCATCCTTCTCGCCCGGCAGCTTGTACTGCGACCGCACCTTGTGCCCTGTCAGGTTCTTCAGCTCCGCCATGCGCGGCTCCCACCATCGGGCAGCGGAAGGAGTCAGGATCAGGCAGGTATCCCATCCGCGGGCCTGCGCCTGCCTGACCCCCTCATCGACGTACTCGGTTGGGCCAGCTGCGCACGCGATCAAGTACAGGACTCGGGTCATGCCTGGAGTCCACATCGTGCGGCCAGTGCACGCAATTCCCCGCTAGGGACGGCGATTGCGCCCACCACGTCTTTCACGAGGTTCACCGTGCTCGGCCTGCCCCGGAACTCCTCCGGGGCGAGCCGGGCAGCCTCCACGAGGGATGCCGCGGCGGCATCCTTCTTGCGTGTCAAGAGCTGAGCGCGTGCCATCGTAATCAGATGACCGGCCCGACGTTCCTGGGCCATCCTCTGCACGGCCGCACCGTCCATGGCCTCCGACGCCTCAAGCGCCGACCACCCGTCCTCAAAACGAGCCAGCACGTCCACCCGGTGCAGGCCCACGTTCGTCGGCCCGAAGTTCGTCCAGTCTGCGTTGAGGTCCGCACCCTGCTGATCGGCCACTTCAGCAGCCTCGTCGACATGCCCGATGGCGTCCCTGACTCCGGCCGTGGTGCGTTCCATCGCTGCGGCTGAGATCGCTGCGGAAAGGTAGAGCATGCCGAGCGTCGACAGCCCGAGCGGGCCCGCGGCGGCCAGGTCGCCGTGAAGGCGTCGCGCTGCCCCTATGGCAAAGTCCACGGCGGCCTGCGGCTGCTGCTGATTCGCCAATGATTTGGCGACACGGCGAGACGCTGCACCGATCGCAACGGGGTCGCCGGCCCGTTCGGCTGCGGCGAGCGCACGGTCGGCTAGCCCTGCGGCCGGAACCGCTGCCGCCTGGCCGTACTTGTGCAGGAACGATGTCGTCAGCTGCAGTACGCGGGAGTGGAGTACGTGGGCTTCTCTGGACTCTGGGCCGGCGAGGGCCGCGGCTTTGCCTGAGCCGATGATGAGGGCGGGCAGGTCACGCCCGAGGGCCGCGTAGTGGCAAGCCTGGAACGCTTCACAGCAGTAGGTGAGCCGTCGCTGCAGCACTTCTGGCGACAGGTGCTTGTCCCCTTCGCCGGCGGCACGGTAGAGGACGTCGATCACGGCTTCGGCTTCGGCGGGCGGCCTGGCAGCTGCGGGGGCGCTTGCGGGGGTGTCGGTCAAGAGCTGCTCCAAAGGGACGCGTAGGACGTCTGCCGCCCTCATGAGCACGGACAGGCGCGGGTCCTGTTGGCGTTGCCCGCCTTCGAGGTCCTGCACCCACCTGCGGGTCTGGCCCATCAGCCGACCGAAGTCTGCCTGGGTGAAGCCCCGCCGCTCCCGCCAGAAAGCGATACGGCGGCCGATGCGCTCAGTGTTCATGCAATGCCCCCGGGTAAAGGCACGCACTTTGCGTGCCCACTCCAGTTGTTCCGCGCCCTACCGTGCAGGAACGGAAGATCAGCGAGAGGCCGGGGCCGCAATGACCGTCAGGGATTTACCACCAGTTGCCACGTTGACGGAACAGCAGCAGCGCGGATGGGCTTGCGTGTGGTGTTGCAAGCAGCTCAGAGCCGGCGCGGATGTAGACCTTGGGGAGAAGCGCGTGCTGCCGAGAGCCGGTGCCGCGTACAGCTGGTTCCCGCGAGCCTGCGCTGACACTGTCGCCTGCGCCGAGCGAGAGGCAGGAGATCGATGACGGTACGAGCGGTCATCCGGCACGCGGACTGGACGATCGGCCCCGACCGCACCCCGGGTGCGAGCGGACCGGTCTACGAGTTGGAGTGCACGTCGTGCGGTGAGGCGTCGGACGCGAGCGAGGAGCGGACCCTGCCAGAGGACTGGGCGCTACGTCACACCGGACGGAACACGGGCCACCGTAGCTATCGCGCCATCACCACGTCGTTCGTTCGCGTCGAGCCAGCGCCGGGGAACCCGCTACACGAGAAGGCTAACTAAGTGGAGCCTAACCCTCCGGCGCTCTGGCCAGGGCTCACACGGTGGGCGAGGATCGTTGGTCTAGCCAAAAGTTTCCTTGGTGCAACCTTGACGCAACCCTGGCGCTTTGGGTGGAAGTGAGTAAAGCTCGAAGCTCCTTCTGACCCGCCGGTCAGAAGCTCTACAGGCGGATCGTCCAGCGATCCATGGGCAGGATCAGATCAGCGGTTTCCACGGTGGCACCATGCGCATCCAGGCGAGTACGCACCACTCGGTACGCCATGGCATCGACAAGCAACCCCAGGGCGTGGGCGTGCTCTTCGCTCAGCCTTGCCACCCCGAGCTCAGCCGCGTAGCTGACGTAAGTTCGACGCTGGCCTTTCCACCAGGACAGCACGAGCATCGCCGACTTGCCGCCGGGCTCCAGGCACTCCACTGTCGCGTGCTGCAGCATCGTGCCGAGGGCGACCCCGAGACGCTCGGCGAGGTCGTCGGATGCACGCCGCGGCCGGGTATCCGTCGTCTCGGTGGCATACGGCCACTCGGCGTCGACGTCCGTGAGTGTGCGCATGGCACCTGGATGCGCCACGGTGACGTGCTTTCGTTCTTCTCCGTCAAGGATGTGCGTGTCTCGCAGCAGAACGTAGGCCAGGCGGACGGTCTGTTCGCCCGCCAACGCCATATTCGGCGGCAAGCGCCCTGCGGGAGGGTAGGGGTGCGCCAGCCGGCCACTCGCCTGCCTCAATTCGGCGGATGATGTCGGCGGCGATGCCGCGATAGCGCGCGTCGGCTGGCATCGAACCCCTGGCGTCGATCTTGACGTGAGGTCAGCAACCTATGAACCTGGCTGATCACTGGATATATCCAGTGCGCAACATATGCCGGGGGCAACTTCGGTAAAAGCTCGGGGGACGGTGCCCGTAAGGCGCCAGCCGTCGGGGAGGCCCTTCTCCTGTCGCGCACCCCTTTAGCGGCGGGAGAGGGGCTCGCCTCCCACGGGGCTGATGCTCAAACTTCTCCGAGTGGGGAGCCGTGGTCTCGTAGCCGAGCCAGGCCCCGTTCGTTGTGCAAGACGGCCGGGGCAAGGCCACGTTCCACCCCTCCAGGTGGTGGCCTTGCCCCGGCGCTTCACGTCCTTGGGCGTCTACTGGGAGACAAGTGGGAGATGATCAGCTCCAGAGGTCTCGAAACACCCGTAAGAGCCTCTAGAAACCTCCACCTTGAAGCTAGAGAAACGCCCCAATTTCGGGGGCTCTCAGCCCGCCGATTCCCCCGCGTGAGGACTCAGGACATCGGCTCCCACCAGCGCAAACAGCACCACGCCCAGGACGATCCGGTAGATCACGAAGGGCATGAAGCTCTTGGTCGTGATGAACTTCATGAACCAGGCGATGACCGCGTACCCCACCCCGAACGCGATGACCGTCGCGAAGATCGTCGGCCCCCAGGAGACGTGTCCCTCGCCCGCGTCCTTCAGCTCGAAGACACCCGAGGCGAGCACCGCCGGGACCGCCAGCAGGAACGAGTAGCGCGCCGCCGCCTCCCGGGTGTAGCCCATCAGGAGACCGCCGCTGATCGTGGCGCCGGACCGCGAGACGCCGGGGACGAGGGCCAGCGCCTGGCAGCAGCCGTAGATGAGGCCGTCCTTGACGCCCAGTTCGCGCAGCGTCTTGCGCTGCTTGCCGGCCCGGTGCCTGCCGCCCTTCTCGTCGCGGGCGGCCATCCGGTCCGCGACGCCGAGGACGACGCCCATCACGATCAGGGTGGTCGCGATCAGTCGCAGGTCGCGGAAGGGGCCCTCGATCTGGTCCTGGAACGCCAGGCCCAGCACGCCGATCGGGATGGAGCCGACGATGACCAGCCAGCCCATCTTGGCGTCGTGGTCGCCGCGCATCGAACGGTCCGTCAGCGACCGGAACCACGCCGAGACGATCCGGGCGATGTCCTTGCGGAAGTAGATGAGGACCGCGGCCTCCGTGCCGATCTGGGTGATCGCGGTGAAGGCCGCGCCCGGGTCCTGCCAGTCGGCGAACGCCGCGGTGAGCCGCAGGTGCGCGCTGGAGGAGATCGGCAGGAACTCGGTCAGTCCCTGGACGAGGCCGAGGACGAACGATTCGAACCAGCTCATGGGGCTTGGGCCATCCCGGGATACTCGTGCACCGGCCGCCGGCGTCGGGCGCCCGGCGGGTGCGGTTTGCGGTCATGCGAGGACAGGGCCCGGCCGGGCCCTGTCTCGTCTGTCGGTCGCGGGCAGCGTATCGCCCCCGGGTGAACGCCGGACGACACCCCCCGCGCGCCCCGCCCCGTCGCCCTCAGCCGCCCAGGCGGTGGCGGCGGCGCCAGGCGACCACGGCCGCTCCGGCCCCCGTCAGCACGATGAAGCCCATCGCCGCCAGGAACGCGGGCGAGGTGGGCGACGACGCCTCGCTCCCCGCCACCACGTACGCGGCGGTGTTCGGGACCGAGCCCAGGCCCGTCGCCACCAGGAACGGCGGATAGCCCATGCGCGAGACGGCGGCGCAGTAGTTGGCCGCGGCGAAGGGCACCCCGGGGAAGAGCCGGAGCGCCAGCATCGAGCGGAAGCCGTGCCGGCTCAGCTGTCCGTCCGCCGCCCGCAGCCAGCGCCCCCGTACCAGGGTGCGCAGCGCGTCCTGCCCCAGGACCCGGCCGAGCATGAAGGAGACTCCCGCGCCCAGCACCGTGCCGCCGATCGCCGCCCCGAGGCCCGCCTGCACCCCGAACAGGGCGCCCGCCGCGAGGTTCAGCAGCGGACGCGGCACGAACGCCACCGTGCAGACGCCGTACGCGAGTCCGAAGAGCACCGCCGCCGTGGACCCACCGCTCAGCTCCCCGAGTCTCCCGGAGGTCAGCAGCTGCTGCGGTTCGAGCAGCAGCATGGCCGTCGCGGCGCCCACGAGCACGGCGACGAGCAGCGAGAGCCGGGACCACGGCGACAGCAGCACGCGCGTGCAGCGCATGGCGAGGCCGGGGGCGGGCCGGGTGTCGGGGACGACATCGAGCATTCGGGGAGAGTAACCGACAAAGGTGTGTGATCGCCGTAATGCACCTCGGCCGGCCACTCGGCGACCCGCGCCCAATCCCCGTACGGCCCGCCGTAATTCGCTCGACGGGCGGGCGGCCCGTCGGAGATGATCGGCGCATGTCCCGGTACGCCTTCCCCGCAGCGCCGTCCGCAGTCGCGGACGCGCCGAAGGCTGCCGTGCGCACCCTCGCAGCAGGTGGCGCCGCAGCGGTCACCGCTGCCGCAGCGCCCCTCGGCGGCGCCCGAAGCTGACCCTCCCCCGGCCGTCCGGCGGACCCCGCGAGGGGAGGGTCGGCCGGCCCCGGGGTCCTCACGTCACGCTTCGCATCCCAAGGAATGAACATGCCCAAGACGGCATACGTGCGCACCAAGCCGCACCTCAACATCGGCACCATGGGCCACGTCGACCACGGCAAGACGACCCTGACCGCCGCCATCACCAAGGTCCTCAGCGACCGCGGCACCGGCACCTTCGTCCCCTTCGACCGCATCGACCGCGCGCCCGAGGAGGCGCAGCGCGGCATCACCATCAACATCGCGCACGTCGAGTACGAGACCCGGCACCCGGCACTACGCGCACATCGACATGCCCGGCCACGCCGACTACATCAAGAACATGGTCACCGGGGCCGCCCAGCTCGACGGGGCGATCCTCGTCGTCTCCGCGGTCGACGGGATCATGCCGCAGACCGCCGAGCACGTCCTGCTCGCCCGCCAGGTGGGCGTCGACCACATCGTGGTGGCGCTCAACAAGGCGGACGCCGGTGACCCCGAGCTCACCGACCTGGTCGAGCTGGAGGTGCGCGAGCTGCTGTCCGCGCACGGCTACGGCGGCGACACGGTGCCCGTCGTCCGCGTGTCGGGGCTGCGGGCGCTGGAGGGCGACCCGCGGTGGACGGGGGCCGTGGAGGCGCTGCTCGACGCCGTCGACACCTACGTACCGATGCCGGTGCGCTACACCGACGCTCCGTTCCTGCTGCCGGTGGAGAACGTCTTGACCATCACCGGCCGGGGCACGGTCGTCACCGGTGCCGTGGAGCGCGGCACGGTCCGCGTCGGCGACCGGGTTTCGGTGCTCGGCCCGGACATCGAGACGGTCGTCACCGGTCTGGAGACCTTCGGGAAACCGATGGAGTCCGCCGAGGCCGGCGACAACGTCGCGCTGCTCCTGCGCGGCGTCGAGCGCGACCGGGTGCGCCGCGGCCACGTCGTCGCGGCGCCGGGCAGCGTCACCCCGAGCCGGCGCTTCACCGCGCGGGTGTACGTCCTGTCGGGGCGCGAGGGCGGCCGCACCACCCCGGTCGCCACCGGTTACCGGCCGCAGTTCTACATCCGCACGGCCGACGTGGTCGGCGACATCGACCTCGGCGAGGCGGCGGTCGCGCGGCCCGGGGACACGGTCACCGTGACCGTCGAGCTGGGCCGGGACGTGCCCTTGGAGGCGGGCCTCGGCTTCGCCATCCGCGAGGGAGGCCGCACGGTCGGCGCGGGCACCGTCACGGAGCTGCTCTGAGCGCGACGGAGAGCGCGGGCCCGCCGCCCCGGACACCCGGGGCGGCGGGCCCACCGCACAATGGGGGAGTGAACGAGTCGATACCCGTCGTCCGGGACGTGGACCACGGCACCGCGCGCCTCCTCCCCGACGTGGACCGGGAACGGGCCTGGCTGCTCACGGTCGACGGCGCCCCGCAGTCCTACGTCGACCTCGACGCGCCCGAGCACCTGGAGTTCGAGTACGCCCGCCGGCTCGGCCATGTCGTGGACTGCGCGGCGGACCCGGGCGAGCCCCTGGACGTCCTGCACCTGGGAGGCGGCGGCCTCACCCTGCCCCGGTACGTCGCGGCGACCCGCCCCGGCTCCCGGCAGGAGGTGGCGGACGCGGACCGAGGGCTGCTCGACCTCGTCGCCGAGCACCTGCCGCTGCCACCGGACTGCGGCGTCACCGTGCACGCGGCGGACGCCCGCGCACGCCTGGAGGGGACCGCCCCCGGCTCGGTGGACCTGCTCATCGCGGACGTCTTCGGCGGCTCCCGGGTCCCCGCCCACCTCACCTCGGTCCCGTACGCCGAAGCGGCGGCGCGGGCGCTGCGGCCGGACGGGATCTACGCCGCGAACCTGGCCGACGGGCCGCCGTTCGGCTTCCTCCGCTCGCAGCTGGCCACCTTCGCGGCGGTCTTCGGTGAGCTGGCGCTGATCGCGGAGCCGGGCGTGCTGCGCGGCCGCCGCTTCGGCAACGTGGTCCTCGTCGCCTCCCGCGTCCCGCTCGACACGGCGGCCCTGGCCCGCCGGTGCGCGGGGGACGCGTTCGCGGCGCGGGTGGAGCACGGAGCGGCGCTGGCCGCGTTCGTCAACGGGGCCCGGCCGGTCGGGGACGAGGACGCGGTGGCGTCACCCGAGCCGCCCGACGGCGCCTTCAGCGTCGGCTGAGGTGGGCGGCACGAGCGGGGCGGCGGCCACCTCGACCGACTCGGTCCGGCGGGTCAGGTTGCGTACGTCCGGAACGAACAGCACCAGCCCCGTGACGAGCACGACCAGGCCCGCGCACCCCCACAGCGCCTGACTGCGTCCGACCAGGGACTCGACCGGTCCGGCGAGGGCGGTGGCGACCGGCACCATGGCCACCGAGCCGAACCAGTCGTAGGCCGAGACGCGCGACAGCTTCTCCTCCGGGATCTCCTGGTGCATGGCCGTCATCCAGGAGACGCCGAACACCTCGATCGCCGTACCGCTGACGAACATGACCAGGCAGAGCCAGGTCGCCGACAGCGGCACCGCGAGCCCGGCCGACGGGAGGGCCAGCGGGAAGACGCAGAGGGTTCCGGCCAGCAGCAGCCGGCGCGGCTTCCACCGCATCATCAGCAGGGCCCCGGCCAGGTTGCCGACGCCGAACGCGGCGAGCGCGAACCCCCAGGGCCGGGCACCGCCCAGTTCGTCGCGGGCGACCAGCGGCCCGTAGACCGCCTCGGCGGCTCCGACGGCGGCGACCACCACGGAGAACTGGGCGACGATGGACCAGAGCCACGGGCGGCCCGTGAACTCCTGCCAGCCGTCCCGCAGGTCCGCGAGCAGCCCGCCCCCGGGCTCACGGGCCGGGATGTGGCTGACGTCGAGGAAAGCGCGCAGGGCTCCCGCGACCGCGAAGGCGGCGGCGTCCACGGCGAGCACCCAGCCGGGGTCCATCGCCGCGATCATGGCGCCGCCGAGGGCCGCACCGCCGATCGCGGCGCCCTGGGTGGACATCCGGAAGAGCGCGAAGGCCCGGCTCGCCTGCTCGCCGCTGACGCTCGACATCAGCATCCCCTCGGCGGCCGGGCTGAAGAACGCCTGTCCGGTGCCGCAGAGCGCGGTGAGCAGCATCATCTGCCACAGCTTCGGGTCGCCGGACAGGACGAGCAGGGCGAAGAGTCCCTGCGAGACGCAGTTGAGGGTGTTGGCCGCGACCATCACCCGGTGGCGCGGCATCCGGTCGGCGATCGCCCCGCCGATGAGCAGGAAGAGCACCAGCGGCACGGTCCTGGCGGCGGCGACGAGACCGACGTCACCGCCGTCGCCGCCCGTCTGCAGGACCGCGAACGCCGCCGCGATCAGCGCGCCGTGGGTACCCAGGCCGGTGATGATCGAGGCGGCGGTCAGCAGCCGGTAGTTGCGGCCCGCCGGGACGGGGCGGGCGGAGCGGGGGGCGGGGGCGGCTGCGTCGGTCACCCAGGGACTATCGCGGCCGCCGCCCCGTTGCGCAAATGAGTTCCCCGACCGAGGTCAGGAAGCGTCCTCGGAGTCGACCACCGGCACCAGGCGCACGGTGCTGAGGATCTTCTCGATCGTCGCGTTCGGCAGCTCGTCGTCCACGTCCGCGGCGGCGTACAGCACCCACGAGGAGAACTCGCCCTTGCTGTTCTTGAACGTGAAGGCATACGTCTTGCCGTCGCTGCTGCACTTCGAGCGCTTGGTGACGTTGGGCGCGGTCGCGGTGACCAGGCTCCCGGTCAGCCCCGACTTGGTGGTGTACTGCTTGGCCTTGCTGATCTTGATGCTCTTCTTCGGCATGTGCTGCGCGAACGCGGCCCAGGCCCAGGTGCCCGCCTCGTTACGGGCGTTCACGTCGGCGTCCGTGGCGCCCTGCGCGCCCCGGGTGCCGGCGCCGGCCAGGCTGTACTTGTCCTCCGTGCCGTCCTTGTCGGCGTCGTCGGTGCACCACTTCTCCTTGAGGTCCGCCGGCCCGGTGAAGCCGATGAGCGGCAGGCCGTCGTTCTTCTTCTCGTCCTCGAAGAAGGACAGCACGCCGGGCGGGGACACCTCCCAGTCGCCCGGAACGTCGAACTGGGTGCCCCACTTGGGGTTCGTCACGACCTTCCAGCCCGCGATCTGCGGCTTGGCGTCCTCGCCGCCGCGCGGGTTGGCCTCCGAGGCGGACCCGGACGGCTTGGCGGGCGCGGACGACTTCTTGTCGTCGGCGACGTTCTTGCCGTCCTCGTCGTCGTCCTTGTTCAGCACGATGACGCCGGTGACCGCGGCGGCCACCACGACCGCGGTCGCCGCGACGATGGCGATGACCGTCGTCTTCTTCTTGTCGTTGCCCGGCTGCGGGGCACCGGGAGGGCCGGGCACCGCGTACTGCGGGACCGTCGGCTGCTGGTACGGGTTGGGCTGTCCGTACCCGCCCTGCCCGCCCTGCCCGCCCTGCTGCGGGTAGCCGTAGCCGGGCTGCTGGCCCGGCTGCTGGCCCTGCTGCTGATATCCCGGCTGCTGATAGGGATTCGGCTGCTGGTACCCCGGCTGCTGGTACGGGTTCTGGTTCTGGTCCTGCGGGTTCTGCTCGCCCCCGGGCGGCTGCTGTCCTGGCCACATGGCGAGTAACGATAGAGGTGCCCCGCCCGGCGTGCTACGTCCGCCCCCGTGTGCGAACGGTGAAGGAGCGGCGGCGGTAGGGAAGGCGAGTGTCCGCAGAGGCATGGCCAAAGATGCCTACCCATGAGTAACATCCCGTCCATGAGCGCTGAACAGATGACCGCGGGTGAGATGCTCGCCGCGACGGTCCCCATGGTCCGGACCCTCGACCTCGCATTCCTGGAGTCCACCGCCGAGCGCGCGGTGGTCCGCATGCCGGACCGGGCCGACTACCACAACCACGTCGGCGGACCGCACGCCGGAGCGATGTTCACGCTGGCCGAGTCGGCGAGCGGCGCCATCGTCATCGCCGCCTTCGGTGACCAGCTCTCCCGGGCCGTGCCGCTCGCGGTCAGCGCCGAGATCGCCTACAAGAAGCTGGCCATGGGCGAGGTCACCGCGACCGCCGTCCTCGGCCGCCCCGCCGCCGAGGTCGTCGCCGAACTCGACGCGGGCGAGCGTCCCGAGTTCCCGGTGACCGTGGAGATCCGGCGCGGGGACGGCGCCGTGACCGGTGAGATGACCGTCGTCTGGACGCTGCGCCCGAACTCCTGACCCCCTGGCGCGCGTGCGTACGAGAAGGGCCGCCCGGCACCGGCGGCCCTTCTTGCTGTCCGTCTCCGTGAAGCTGAGGGTAGGCTTCCCGCGGTGCGCCGATGAGTGTCCGGCGGGCGACAGGACATCACACGTAAGGAACCGGCGTTGCACATCCAGGAGTGGCTGGAGACCGTCCCCGCGATCAGCGTCTACATCCTGGTGGGCGGCGTCATCGGACTGGAGAGCCTGGGCATTCCGCTGCCCGGCGAGATCGTCCTGGTCAGCGCCGCGCTGCTGGCCGCGAGCCACGACGGCATCAACCCCTGGATCCTGGGCGCCTGCGCCACGGCCGGCGCCGTGATCGGGGACTCGATCGGTTACGCCATCGGCCGCAAGGGCGGACGGCCGCTGCTGGCCTGGCTCGGCGGGAAGTTCCCCAAGCACTTCGGTGAGAGCCAGATCGGCCTGGCCGAGCGCTCCTTCCAGAAGTGGGGCATGTGGGCCGTGTTCTTCGGCCGCTTCGTCGCCCTGCTGCGCATCTTCGCCGGTCCGCTGGCCGGTGTGCTGCACATGCCGTACTGGAAGTTCCTCATCGCCAACGTGCTCGGCGGGATCGTCTGGGCGGGCGGCACCACGGCCGTCATCTACTCGGTGGGCGTCGTCGCCGAGGCATGGCTCAAGCGGTTCTCCTACCTGGGCCTGGCCATCGCGGTCCTGATCGGCCTCGCCTCCATGCTGGTCCTCAAGAACCGCGCCAAGAAGGCCGCCGCCGCGCACTCCGCCGCCGCCGCCGAGCCGGAACCGGGGACCGTACCGGTCGCGGACTGACCCGGCGGGCCCGTCTGCCCCTCAGCCCTCGCAGGCGTCGCGGTGGGCCCTGGCCAGCTGCACGTAACCCACCGCGTTGAAGCGGACGCCTTCCAGCTCCTCCTCGGTCAGCGGACGCTTCACCTTCGCCGGAACGCCCGCGACCAGCGAACCCGGCGGTACGCGCATGCCCTGCGGTACGAGGGCCTGTGCCGCGACCAGCGAGCCCGCGCCGATGTGCGCGCCGTTGAGGACGGTGGCCCCCATGCCGATGAGGACGTCGTCCTCGACGGTGCAGCCGTGCAGGACGGCGTTGTGCCCGACCGAGACCCGCTCGCCGACCGTCACCGCGAAACCGGGGTCGACGTGGACGCTGCAGTTGTCCTGGATGTTGGAGTCCGCGCCGATCACGATGGGCCCGCAGTCCGCGCGCAGCACCGCCTGGTACCAGAGGCTGGAGCCCGCCGCCATGGTGATGTCGCCGATCGCCACCGACGTCGGCGCGGTGAACGCCTCCGCGTCGATGACCGGCTCCTTGCCGCCGATGCCCATGATCATCGCCTGCTCCGCCATCGCCCGTTCCTCCGTGTTCCGGCGCCGTCGGCCGCCGGGGAAACCGTATGCGACGCGTGGCCGCGCGCCCCTGTTGGGGTGAAGATCACAGGCCGGTCCCGCCGCCCCTTCGGTGGGCTCGGCTTACGGTGAGCGCGTGCCGAAGAACCGGAATCCGCTCGCTCTCCTGACCGCCTGGCGGCGGCGCCTCCTGTCCGGGGCCGTCCACCGCTGCTGGCGCTGGGCGCGCGAGGCGGGGGCGGTGACCGCCGAGCACCCCGGCGGGCTGCGGTTCGCCCGGATCGGCGAGGGCACGCGGCTGGCGTTCCCGCAGGGCACGGTCTTCGGGGAGCCGTGGATCCGGCTCGGCGACCACTGCGTCATCGGCGAACAGGTCACGCTGACCGCGGGCCTCATGCCCGACCTGGACCTCGGGCCGGACCCGATCCTCACCCTCGGCGACGGTGTCGTGCTGGGCCGGGGCAGCCATGTCGTCGCCGACACGACGGTGACCATAGGCGCGGACACGTACTGCGGTCCGTACGTCTACATCACCTCGACCAACCACAGCTACGACGACCCGCACCAGCCGGTCGGCAAGCAGTGGCCCCGGATGGAGCCCGTCTCCATCGGCCCGGGCTGCTGGATCGGCACCGGTGCGGTGATCCTGCCCGGCGCCCGCCTCGGCCGCAACGTCGTCGTGGCCGCCGGGGCGGTGGTCCGCGGCGAGGTGCCCGACCGGGCGGTGGTGGCCGGAGCGCCCGCCCGTGTCGTCCGCAGCTGGGACCAGGAGAAGGGCTGGCAGCCGCCCCTGCGGACACCGGCCCCGGTCCCGATTCCCGAGGGCGTCACCCCGGAACAACTGCTCGCCGTGGCCCAGCTCGACGAGGGCTGACCGCCCGGCTACCCCGTCGCGAGCAGCACCGTGCCTACCAGGGCGAGCCCCGCGCCCGCCGCCTGCACACCCCGCAGCCGCTCCTTCAGGAACCCGCGCGCGGCCAGGGCGGTCACCACCGGGTAGAGCGAGGCCAGCACGGCGGCGACGGTGACCGGTCCGTGCTGGGCGGCCACCGCGTACGTGCCGTTGGCCGCGACGTCCGCGAGGCCGACGAAGGCAAGCGCCGGCAGTGCGGCCCGGACCGCCGACGCGCCGCCGGCCTCGGGCAGCGCCCGGCCGCCCCGCCGCACCGAGACGTACAGCGCCCCGCCGCCCACCACCACGTTGGTGACGCGCTGGACGAACAGGGCGAGGAACAGTCCGGTCACCGTGGTCGACGCCTCGGCGATCAGCGACATCACGGTCCCGAAGCCGAAGGCCGCCACCAGCGTCAGCAGGACCGCCCGCCGCTGCACCGGAGCCCCGCGCAGCTGCGGGCCGCCCGCCATCACGATGCCCGCGACGGCGACCGCGACGCCGGCGCCCTGGAGGAGATCCGGACGCTCCCCGGCGATCAGCCCGATGCCCACCGGCACGGCGACCCCGAGCGAGCCGAGCGGGGAGACCACGCCCATCGGGCCGAGCGCGAGCGCCTGGTAGAAGCAGAGCATCGCGACCGGTCCGACGACCCCCGCGGCGACCGCGTACCAGAGCCGGGGCCCCGCCTCGCCCCAGCCGCCCGTGGCGGTCACGATCACGCCCAGCACCACCGCCGTGATGATCTGCGAGACCACGACCACGGTCAGCGCGGGCATACGCCGGGTCAGCAGGCCGCCCCCGAAGTCGGCCAGCCCCCACAGGAGGCTGGTGGCCAGGGCGAGCAACGCGGTCATGGGGGCCTCGCAGTACAGTGCGGCGGACGGTCGGGTATACCGCACCGTAGTACAGGATGCTGGACCATGCCATACAGGATATTGGACGGATTGTGACTGACCTCGATCAGCTGACCCAGTCCCTCGCCCGCAATCTCAAGCGCTGGCGCGGTGAACGCGGCTTCACGCTGGACCAGTTGGCGGCCCGCGCCGGAGTCAGCCGCGGCATGATCATCCAGATCGAGCAGGCCCGCACCAACCCCAGCGTCGGCACCACGGTCAAGCTGGCCGACGCGCTCGGCGTGAGCATCACCACGCTGCTCGACTACGAACAGGGCTCCCCGGTCCGCTTGGTCCCCGCCGACCAGGCCGTGCGCCTCTGGTCCACCGAGGCGGGCAGCGCCACCACCCTCCTGGTGGGCACGGAGGCCCGGGGCCCCCTCGAACTCTGGTCCTGGCGGCTGATGCCCGGCGACGGCAGCCGGTCCGACCCGCACCCCGAGGGCACGGTCGAACTGCTCCACGTCACCGCCGGCACCCTCACGCTGGTCGTCGCCGACACCCCCTACGCGGTGGACGCCGGCACCTCCGCCACCTTCGAGGCGCACCACCCGCACGCCTACCGCAACGAGGGCACCGAACCCGTCGAACTCACCATGGCCGTCAGCATTCCGCCCGCCAGATGAGACGCCCCGCACCCCCGCGAGCGGCGCTGTTAGCGTGACGCGCATGCGCGCACCCATCGGCTCCTTCGAGAACGCCGGCCCCGCCGTGGACCGTCAGGACCTCCTCACCGCCCCCGTGGCCCAGGCGGTGCGCACGGGGTGGGGCGGCGTCACCCCCGACCAGGTCCTGCATGTCGACACCGACCCGGAGATCGCCGACACCGCGGCCTTCGTCGCCCACCACGGGGCGGAGCTGCTCGACCACTCGGCGAACTGCGTCGTGCTCTCCGGCAAACGCGGCGCCGACGTCACCCTCGCCGCCTGCCTCGTCCTGTCGCACTCCCGCGTCGATGTGAACGGCGTCGCCCGCAAGCACCTCGGCCTGCGCAAGGCGCGGTTCGCCTCGATGGACACGGCGGTCGGCGAGACCGGCATGGAGTACGGCGGCATCACGCCCATCGGGCTCCCCGCCGCCTGGCCGCTGCTGATCGACTCCGCCGTCGTGGACGAGGAGTGGGTCCTGATCGGCAGCGGCTCGCGCCGGGGCAAGCTGATCGTGACCGGCAAGGCGTTGGCCGCCCTGCCCGGCGCGGTGGTCCTCGACGGGCTGGGCGTCCGCGTCCCGGACGCTTCCTAAGCTCCGAGCTTCGGGATCTCGATGGCGGGGCAGCGGTCCATGACCATGTCCAGACCGGCCGCCCGGGTGCGCTCGTACGCGTCCTCGTCCACCACGCCGAGCTGGAACCAGACGGCCCGGGCGCCCTGGGCGACGGCCTCGTCGGCCACCGCGCCCGCCAGGTCGCTGTTGACGAAGACGTCGACCACGTCCACCCGGAACGGGATGTCCGCCAGCGAGGCGTACCCCTGCTCGCCGTGCACCCGCTCGGCCTTCGGGTGCACCGGGACCACGCGCTTGCCGAAACGCTGGAGCACCTCGGCCACCCCATAGGCCGCGCGCGAGCGGTTGTTCGACAGCCCCACCACGGCCCAGGTGTCGCCGGTGTCTTCCAGGATCCTGCGGATCGTCTCCGTGTCTGCGTACATGCACCGGACAACCGGCGGCCCGCCCCGGCCATTCCCGCAGGTGCGCATAGGGTGGCGGGATGCAGGAGGAGTACCGGACCGTCGCCCGCGCGGGCGTGCACGAGAGCGAGATCAACCGGTCCCGCTTCATCTGCGCGCTCGCCCCCGCGGCCACCGAGGAGGAGGCGCAGGAGTTCGTCGCCCGCGTCCGCAGGGAGCACCCGACCGCCACGCACAACTGCTACGCGTACGTGATCGGCGCCGACGCCTCCGTGCAGAAGGCGAGCGACGACGGCGAGCCCGGCGGCACCGCGGGCGTCCCGATGCTCCAGATGCTCACCCGCCGCGAGGTGTGTTACGCCGTCGCCGTCGTCACCCGCTACTACGGCGGGGTGAAGCTGGGCGCCGGCGGGCTGATCAGGGCGTACGGGGGAGTGGTCGGCGAAGCCCTGGACGCGCTCGGCACCCGCACCCGGCGCCGCTTCCGGCTCGCCACGGTCACCGTCGGCCACCAGCGGGCGGGCAGACTGGAGAACGAACTGCGCGCCACCGGCCGGACGGTGCGCGCGGTACGGTACGCGGCCGACGTGACCATCGAGATCGCGCTGCCGGACGCCGACGTGGAGGCGTTCCGCCGCTGGCTGGCCGACGCGACGGCGGGCGAGGCGCGGGTGGAGCTGGGCGGCGAGGCGTACGACGACGCGTGAGGCGCCTCTCCCGGACGCGGGTCCGGGCCCCCGGCGGGATGGGACACTGTGGGGCGTGAGGGCACAGGGGCGGAGGAAGCGCATGCGGACCGGAGCCGGGTCGTGAGGATTCTGCACACATCGGACTGGCACCTCGGCCGGTCGTTCCACCGGGTCCCCCTGCTCGACGCCCAGGCCGCCTACCTCGACCACCTGGTCGCCACGGTCGCCGAGCACGCGGTCGACGTCGTCGTCGTCGCGGGTGACGTGTACGACAGGGCGGTGCCCCCGCTCAGCGCGGTGGAACTCTTCGACTCCGCGCTGCACCGGCTCGCCGCCGCCGGGGTGCCCACGGTGATGATCTCCGGCAACCACGACTCGGCCCGCCGCCTGGGCGTCGGCGCCGGGCTCATCGGCCGGGCCGGCATCCACCTGCGCACCGACCCCGCGCACTGCGGCACGCCCGTCGTCATTCCCGACGCGCACGGCGACGTGGCGTTCTACGGGCTGCCGTACCTGGAGCCCGCCCTGGTCAAGGACGTCTTCAAAGCCGAACGCGCCGGGCACGAGGCCGTCCTGACCGCGGCCATGGACCGCGTCCGCGCCGACCTCGCGGCCCGCCCGGACTCCACCCGGTCCGTCGTCCTCGCCCACGCCTTCGTCGCCGGCGGCGAACCCAGCGACAGCGAGCGGGACATCACCGTCGGCGGCGTCGCCGCGGTCCCGTCCGGGGTCTTCGACGGCGTCGACTACGTGGCGCTCGGCCATCTCCACGGCTGCCAGGCCGTCACCGACCGCGTCCGGTACTCCGGCTCCCCGCTCGCCTACTCGTTCTCGGAGGCCACCCACCGCAAGACCATGTGGCTCATCGACCTGGACGCCTCGGGAGCGGTCACCGGCGAACGGATCGACTGCCCGGTGCCCCGCCGCCTCGCCCGGCTGCGCGGCCGGCTGGACGACCTCCTCGACGACCCGGCGCTCGACCGCCACGAGGACGCCTGGGTGGAGGCCACCCTCACCGACCCGGTCCGCCCCGCCGACCCCATGGCCCGGCTCACCGAGCGCTTCCCGCACACCCTCGCCCTCGTCTTCGAACCGGACCGGGCACCCGACGACCCGGACCTCTCCTACGCCCGCCGCCTGCGCGGCCGCGACGACCAGACCATCGCGGAGGACTTCGTGGCCCACGTCCGAGGCGGCTGGGGGACCGACGAACAGGAGCGGGCGGTCCTGCGGGGCGCCTTCGACCATGTCCGGGTGGACGACGGCGTACGCGAGGTGAACCGGTGAGGCTCCACACCCTCCGCGTCACCGCGTTCGGCCCCTTCGGCGCCACCCAGGAGATCGACTTCGACGCGCTGTCCGCCGCCGGGCTCTTCCTGCTCCACGGACCGACCGGAGCCGGCAAGACCTCCGTCCTGGACGCCGTCTGCTACGCCCTGTACGGCGCGGTCCCGGGCGCCCGGCAGAGCCCCGGCACCTCGCTGCGCAGCGACCACGCCCCGGCGGACCTGCCGACCGAGGTCCTGCTCGACCTCACCGTCGGCGGGCGCCGCCTGGAGGTCACCCGTCGCCCGGCCCAGCCCCGCCCCAAGAAGCGCGGCGGCGGCCACACCACGGAGAAAGGCCAGAGCTGGCTGCGCGAGTACGACCCCGAGGACGGCTGGCGGGCGCTCAGCCGGTCGCACCAGGAGATCGGCGAGGAGATCACCCAGCTCGTCGGCATGAGCCGCGAGCAGTTCTGCCAGGTGGTCCTGCTGCCCCAGGGCGACTTCGCCCGCTTCCTGCGCGCCGACGCCGAGGCGCGCGGCCGGCTCCTCGGCCGGCTCTTCGACACCCGGCGCTTCGCGGCCGTCGAGGAACGCCTCGCCGAGCTGCGCCGGACGGCCGAGGCCCAGGTCAAGACCGGTGACGAGAGGATCCTCGCGCTCGCCCAGCGCATCGCCCAGGCCGGCGGGCCCGCCGCCCGGGAGTGCCCGCTGCCGGATGTCCGGCCCGGCGACCCCGGCCTCGCGGACGCGGTCCTCGGCTGGGCCGCGACAGCCCGCAGCGGCGCG
>NZ_JAAGNI010000494.1 GCF_010550605.1 Streptomyces sp. SID9727 | reverse complement strand
GCGGCCACAGGACCGGAAAGCGCGCGACCAGCGTCGCCATCACCTGCGACGGGCGCGGCACCACCAGGTCGGACACGTTCAGGGCCAGGCACAGAACCTCCCACCCCAGGAAGAAGGCGACGATCAGCGCGGCGGACCACATGCGGCGACGGATGGCATAGTTCATGACGCGACCTTTCGGGCGGATTCGCCGCGGGCATCGATGATGCGTTCGCGCAGGCGCTGGTTCAGGGCCACGA
>NZ_JAAGNI010000310.1 GCF_010550605.1 Streptomyces sp. SID9727 | reverse complement strand
ACGACAACGGGGACCGCGCACACCCGGAAACGGGGACGGGGACCGAAGGGGACCGTCCCCACACCGTCCCCGTGCGCCGGAAGCCGAAGCCCAAGACGAAGGCGCAGCGGAACCGTCCGGGCGGCGGGAAGTCCAACCGCCCGCAGCGCAAGGGACTGAGTCCCGAAGAGACGGCCGACCTGGTGCGTCCCCACATACCGGCGCTGCTGGAGCGCGACGGTACCGAGGTCATCACCCGTCCCCAGCTGCGCGAAATCCTCCGCGCCCTGAACCTCGCGGGCGGCCGGAACGAGAACATCACGCGGCTCCTGCAGCTGCTGAGGACCGACACGAACACCACCACGGCAAGGAGCACGACATGAAGACCTGCCGCAGGTTCCACCGCATCAAGGACGGCTTCGAGAAGGACGTCCTCTTCCTGCGCGGGCACGCCGAGCGCCACCTGGGCTCGCCAGCGGCGAAGACCAGCGCGAAGAACGCCGTCTCCGTGAGACGGAACATGGCGCGGGCCCTCAACACGCACCTCGCCCGCTGCCGCGAGTGCGGCTGAAACCCGCAAAGCAGCACGTCACGCCCCTGAATCCGCAGTCCGCATGGTGGCCCGGCCTCGGTCGGGCCACCGCTCCTGCCACGGAAGGATCGCCATTCCCGCCCGCGCCCCACGTACGCACGCCCCATCGCTCGCCGAGGCAGGCGCCTGGGCGGACGTGCTCGTACGCCACCAGCTGCTGCACGCCGCCGTACTGGCCCCGACCGGCCAGTGGCTCGTCCAGCACCGCCGCGACGCTCCCGTCCAGGTCCTTGCCGACGCGAGCTCCATGGTCGACCTGGCCGCCGAAATCCAACGCCACATCCGCACCACGAGGAGTCACACCCGATGACGCACCCGACAACAAACCCTCCTCCCACGCCCGGGGAGCCGGAAGCCAACTCAACCTCAGCGCGAGCAAGTTGTAGGTTCGGACACTCCCCCGACGGGGGAGTGTCCGAACCCGTCCCCGCCCCAGGGGTGGCGGGGCCCGACCAGCGCCAGGGGGCGCCGGACGGGAAGGCTGCGACCGAGGGCGGATCGCAGCCAGGAACTGCCCGGTCCGGGCAGTCCAAGAGGAGGTCGCGCCCGCGCGATAGGAAGCAGCGTCGCGCCCACAGCGTCCGTCTGAACGAAACCGAGCACACTCTCATTCAAGGAGGCGCGGACGCCGTCGGCATGAGCACGGCGGGCTTCCTCGCGTACTCCGGTCTGGCCATGTCCCGCGATCAGTCGCGCACCGCCGTGGCCATTGCCACCGACCGCGATGTACTCACCGAACTGTTCGCCGCACGTCGGCAGCTCGGCTGGGCCGGCAGCAATCTCAACCAGGTCGCCAAGGTCCTCAATACCGGTGGCGAGGTTCCTCACCTGGCGACGGTCATCGCCGACATTCAGCGAGCGGCCAAGTCAGTGCAGGTTGCCGCTGACCGAGTCGCCAACCGGCAAGTAGGTGAGGTGGCTTGATCCCCAAGGTGCACAAGCAAGGCAGCAACACCTTCGGCTTGCTCAACTACCTCTACGGCAAGGGCACACGCGAGGAGCACATCGACCCTCATCTGGTCGCCTCCTTCGACGGCATGGCCCCCGACCCCGGCCGCGACCCGAGCGCGACGAAGCGGGACCTCCAGCAGCTCCTCGACCAGCCGTTGCAGCTCCTCGACCCCGACCAGCGCCCCGACAAACACGTGTGGCATCTCTCCGTACGAAATGCCGTCGAGGACCGTGTCCTGTCCGACGAGGAGTGGGGGCAGATCGCGCGCCGGATGGTGGCCGCGACCGGCATCGATCCCGGCGATGGTGCGGGCTGCCGCTGGGCGGCGGTCCGGCACGCCGACGATCACATCCACATCATCGCCACCCTCGTCCGCGAGGACGGTCGGCGCCCCGACCACCACTTCTCCGGTAAACGCGCCCACGCCGAGGCACGTCTGATGGAAGTCGAATACGGCTTGCAGCGAGTCAATCCCGGGGACGGCACTGCAGCGAAGAGGCCCACCAGCGCCGAGCGCCACAAGGCCGAACGCCAGGGACGGGAGCGGACCGCTCGCGAGGAGTTGCGCGAGACGGTGCGCCGCGCCGTCGCCGGTGTCAAGAGCGAAGAGGAGTTCTTCGACCGCCTGACCGCCGCCGGCGTCCTGGTCGAGACGCGCGTCGCGCCCTCCGGCGATCTCCTCGGTTACAAGGTCGCCCTCACGGACGACGTCAACAAGGACGGCAAGCCCGTGTTCTATCCCGGGTCGAAACTCGCCGCCGACCTCTCCCTGCCCCGGATCCGTGAACGGTGGTCCAGCGATGCCGCCGGCCACGATCCCGCCACGGAACGTTCGGCTCGTTCGGCGCGTGTCACTCCCTCGACCGCACGCCGCCAGGCTACGTCGGCGTCCTGGCAGGCCGTCCTCATCCTCGACCAGGGCGACGACGGACAGGTCTCCGCTCTGATCTCCGCGTACGGCGAGGTGCTCGACGCGCTGGCCAAGACCTCGGCCGCACACACGCGCCGTGAACTGCGAGAAGCGGCCTGGGCGTTCGAGCGGGCCTCCCGCTCCCACATCCGGGCCGAACGGGGCCACGACCGCGCCCTGCGCCAGGCCGCCCGCGACCTCGTCCGAGGCGGGCCCGCGCTCGGCCGCGGGGAGGCCGGCGCCACCACGGCCATGCTGATCGACATGGCGATCTTCTTCGTGCTCGCCGCCGCTCACTGGCACGGGAAGAAGGAGCACGCCCAGCAGGCCGCTGCTGCCCGCCAGGCCGCCGAACACCTGCGCGCCGCCTACCAGGCCGCCGCACCCATGTACTTGGGGCCCATGCGCCAGCGTGGCCGGAGCCTGTCCCAGCCGCTGCAGCGCAAGCAGACCACCTACCTGCGCCGGGCGGTGCCGGAGCTGGCCGAGCAGGTCCTCGCCGAGCCGGGCTGGTACGCCTTGGCCGCCACGCTCGCCGACGTCGAGCGTGCTGGGCATGACCCGGCCGCGCTCCTGGCCGAGGCAGCCGAGCGACGGGAGTTGGACACCGCCGAGTCGATCAGTGATGTCCTGGTATGGCGGCTGCGACGGATTGCGGACCTGCCCGCTGACGCTTCCGCAGTGCCTCCGAGCCAGCCGAAGCGCACGACGGCGGCCATGCCTCGTGGAGGGACCCGCACCGCGCCGTCGCCCCGCAGGCCGGGCACGGGAACCGACAGCTCGCGCGAGCACCAACGGTGAAGCGGGCGTTCAGACCAGGACGGCGACGACCGAGACGGCCACCGTGGCCGCCGCGATGCACAGCATGACGGTGCGTACGGCCGGCGCTCGACGACGAGCCGGCGCCGACGTCGCTTCGCGGGTACCGCCGCATGCGCAGCCAGGGCCGTGCGACAGGTATGGCGAGTCCATCCAGTAGGAGCCTCGCAGCTGCGGTGAGACGACGGGCGGAGGAGTGGTGGCGGGCATACCTGGACAACGCCGCAGCGCGACCGCCGGAACGGGACGCAACGCAAATGTAATGCGGCGCTGCGCCCTGCCTGCCTCGTCCAGGCGGCATCGGAAGACCTCGGCCGGAATTCACGAATTCTAGAGTTGCAGCAGGTCAGCGACTTGCGGCACTCTCCTCGTGCAGGCGATACGACTGAGATGGAGACGGCATGTTCCGACGCAACCGTGCGGACCGAGAGTTCCGTGAAGCCCAGCGTGCCGGCCAGGCGCTGCTGGCCATGCACACCGAGTGGCCGGAGGCTCCCGTCCCGGTCTCCGCGCCGGCCCCGGCCGCGCCGACCGACGCCACGGTGGTGCCCGACTTCCTGCCGCCGGAGTTCCGGGCACCGTGCCGCCAGGACGTGTCGGGCTTCATGATGCGCTGGGACCTGCCGATCGTCATCGAGGGCGAAGTCCACGCCTGTCACTGCGGTGCGTATCGGAACTGGATCGTGTTCAACATGCGCGACGACTCGGTGTGGCTGCGCTGCGAGGCCGGCCACGAGACGCAGGAGACTCGGCTGGACACCGCCTGGTACAACCGCAACTCGGGTCCGGTCGACCACTTCCACCCCACCCTCGAAGACGGTCTGCGCCACCTCGGCCACTGAAGACGCGAAACCCCTTCCCCCCACACCTGCGTTCGTCGGCACCCGGAGGGCCGACCGGTCAGACCATCCGTCTCGCATCACCAAGGGGTTTTCCGCATGCGCCGCTCCACCACGACCGCCCTCAGCCTGAGTGCTGTCATCGCCGCCCTCGCTCTGACCGGCTGCGCCGGCCACGCAGACTCGGCCGACTCCTCCGCCTCCGCTCAACAGGGCGGCGGCACGCCCACGGCGTCCGCGCCGCTGTCGTCCGCTCAGCTCAACAAGCGGCTGCTCGACGAGAGCGATCTCGGCGAGGGCTACACCCGCAAGCCCGAGACCGCTCGGCGCAACGACGACTTGTCTGTGATCGGCTGCCCGGCACTGGAAAAGCTCGGCGGCGACAGCGCCATCGGCGCCGGTCTGGACTTCGCCCACAAGACGAAGGCGTCCTTCACTTACACCGGCAGCAGCAGCTCCGAGGTGAGCGAGGAGCTGTACAGCGACAGCCCGGCGAAGCTCTCCACGGGCATCTCGAAGGTCTTCGACGCGATGCTCTCCTGCCCCTCCTACCAGGTGGCGTCAGGCAGCGCGGTCATCGACATGGGCACCGCCAAGTCGGCCGCGCCCGACCTCGGCGACGAGCAGTGGAGCCAACTGCTCACCTTCACCGCCGGCGGTCAGCGCAGCGTCGTCAAGCAGACGGCCATCCGAACCGGCAACATCCTGGTCCTCGTCTCCGGCTCACCGGGCCTCGTGGACTCCCACCTGAGCAAGGCGCTGACCAAGGCGCGCACCGCACGCTGACGCGCTCTTCCATCCGCCCCGGTGTCGTACCTGCCCTCCCGGCAGGGACGACACCGGGGTTCGTCATGCGGCCTTGGAGGTGTGAACGGGAATCCCTGCGCGATGTGCTGGCAGCACGCGTAGGAGCGGCCCCTGGAACGCCGACGTTCCAGGGGCCGCCCAGGCCGTGCAACAACAAGTCTGACGTAATGCCACTGCCTCGTGACGCCCATGGCCAGATTTCTCGCCATAGGCTGGCCGGAATGAAGCAGCCCGAGCGCGGCGTCGAGGAATCAGCCGTCGAGGCGTAGTTCGCCTGGCTCGTAACGGAGTTGGAAGGTCTGGGCGTGCTCCCCGTGCATCCAGTACAAGGTCATGGTCGACAGCATGCTGCGCTTGACGTACCGGGTTCGCGAGGGCATGCCTTCGTCCTGCGCGACGATCCACTTCTCAACCCGCTCCGGTAGTCCGAACCGCAGCGCGTACGCCTCGGGGTGCTCCGCAGAGCGCAGTTCCCAAACGGGATGTGACGCCGGCTGATCGACACGACGAAGGCGCACCGCGTGCGTCGGATGCTCACGGGCGTAATCCACGAATGAGTACAGATCGTCCGAGGCCAGTCCCAGAACGAACGGGGCCGCAGGGAACGCCAGGACCAGACCGAGCTGGGAACGGCTGTACAGGGCCTGCGCAAGGTGATCGAGGGGTTCGCGTATCGATTCGGGCAGGTCTATGTTGCCCGGGTCCATGTCCAGAAGAGGACCGCGAAGATACGTCCGTAGGTCACGCACCTTCGGTCTCCCGGCGGCCGGAGTCGCTTCCAGCACGGCGTGAATGGCGTCGGCGGTGTTCTTGACGAGATTCCGCAGCACGGCGAAGTCCGGGGCGGAAAGGTCGATCAGGGATATCTGGTGGGCGAGGGCGTAGTCCTGTGCTGCTGGGCTGAAGCCGGAGGTGGAGAAGATTGCGTAGCTGTAGCGGTATCGCGTCCGCGGTCGGCCGCTGCCTGTCGCGGTGAGCGTGGTGATTTCGCCTTCGTTCACGTCGTGGATGACGCCGTGGCCGTTGCGCACCGTGGGCAACTGAACTTGCTGAGTGGTCAGGTACTTTGCCTCGACGAACAGGCGGACGGGCAGGGAGAACGGCGGCACGTACCGGAACTGCCCGAGGGCATCCACCTGGTGCCATGCTCCGCGTCCGCGGACCAGGAGCCCGTTCTTGTCCTCCTTCAGGACCTTCCACGGCTCCTTGTCCTGGTCGTCGTCGGCCGTGAGGACCTCGAAGCCGCTGGAGCGCAAGAGCCAGGCCAGCACCTCCTCCAGGAGGTAGCCGCGCAAGGGTCCTTTGCCGATCACTTTGGCTGCCACGGCGGTGATCCTACGCACGGTCTCGATCTTGGTTCCAGAGGCCCTTCAGGTTTGCCGGTGCCGAGGTACGGCGAAGGCCCGGTGGTGCCGCCCTCGTGAAGAGAGCGGCACCACCGGGCCTGGGAGCAAGGGCATCACGCCCGTCGATTCCCGCCGCGGTCTGCGGCTATGCGCAGACCGCTATCCGCGGCGGACGACGGTGAGCCGGTCTTCGGCTCCCTCGGGGAGCGCTCGGCGCGGTACCGGGCCGGGCGCTGCGAGCGAGGAGGCGAAGGCCGCGACCAACTCGTGCGGGGCGCTCGCGCTGAAGCTCGCACACCACAGGTAAGGAGCCCCGAGTACGGGCTCCGCCCACGCCTGCCATCCCAGAAGGTCATCGCGGGGGTCGGCGTCGTGGATGAGCGGCGGCAGCATTTCCAGCGATACGTTCGTGGAGAAGCCCGGGTCCGAGGCGGTCGTACGCGGGCGGTCCATGTCGCGCAGCCACCCGCGGGCGGTGAGCGCGGCCAGTACCGCCTCGGCGTTCTCGAGCCCGGCATCCGGGCTCTCGCTCGCGTCGAGCGCGAGCAGGTAGTCGGTGAGTGCCTCGTGCGGTACGCCGGCGGTGAAGTAGGCGTTCCACTCGGTGAGCGCCGAGTCCGGGTGCGGGCGGGCCGACATCTGCCAGGCCACCGGGAGGCCGCCCAGCTCGAAGGGGTAGGAGGCGAGGATCCACTCGGCGCCGCGTAGGCCGTCGGGGCTCACGTACAACAGGGAGTTGCGGGAGGTCGGCCACATGCGCCAGCCGAGGTCGGTCAGTGTGTCGCCGATCCGCTCGGCGAGGATGCCGTCGTCACCGGCAAGGTGGCGTGGGGTGACCCAGTACATCGGGTCGGGCGAGATGGGGTGGTGCGGGTGCAGGGGCGCCTCCGTCGGTTCGAGGGTGAGTCAGTGGCCGTCATCGGGCCGGGTCGCGCCGCGTCGGCGGCGCGGGGGTGCATCGACCGGCCCCTGCCAGGCCAGGGCGACAGCCACGGCGGGCAGTAGGGGGCCGAACTGTTCGGCCTCCGGCGACTCGGCGATGTAGACCACCGGCCGGCCGTTCTCGTCCACCGACTTCTCCACGCCGCCCAGGCGGTGGGCCATGGGGAAGAAGGGGTTGATGGCGAGACGGACGGGTGTGTCGCGGTCGAAGGCGGACAGTGCGTCGATGATGTCGCCGACGGTCATTTCGGGCGAGTGCGGGGCCAAGGCGTTCTCCTAGCGGTGGCGGACGAATCCGCGCGAGCAGGGGCAGGGTACTCGGCGCGTATGTATTAGGAGGGCGGGCGTGCCCCTCACACAGGGCGGGAGGTGGACAGGATGCTGGCCACCACACCGGCGACGATCTCCGCCGGGGCGTCCGTGCCGAAGGCGATGCGGTAGCCGGGGACCTTCGCGGTACCGGTGACCGCGATCACCCAGCCTTCACCCGTCACCCAGTCCTCGTCCGGGCCACCGGGCCGGCCGGTCGGGAAGTAGCCGAGGTAGAAGCGGCCATCGCGGGAGCTGACGTGCACGTCGGCACGGTCGTCGACGATGTGGGTGAAATCGGCATCCGAGAACTGGTCGATCACCTCCATCGGCTGGCCGGCACCGAGCCGCCAGGCGCGCAGCCTCTGGGCCGCGACCGTGGTGGCAAATCCAGGTTGCGCTGCATCCAACGCCACAGAATCACCTCTCTGACCTGGGGTTCTTTCGGAAGGTCGTTCAGGTTCACATAGCGTTGCGGCGTCCACCAGTCCTTTGGGTGATCTTCCTTGTCTGCCCCCGGCGAACTGCCGTCCTTCCCGCCCTGTGGCCGCGGCTCGGTGTCCTGCTGCGTGCGGGCGCTACCCTCTTGCGTCTATGGAGATCCCGGAGCCGACCGGTCCGCCATACATCGATCCGGATCGCCCAGACCCGAAGCGTCCGGTCTGCGGGATCTGCCCGGCCCTGCTGTATCCGCGCGGGCAATTCGTGGTCTACAGCCGGCCCTCGTGGGAGTGCCCGTTTCACCCGGAAAACGGACACCGGTACACCCGCGAGGCCGTGCCGGCCTGCGTCCATCCGGACAGGATCGGTCTGGAGCCCGACAAGATCGCTCCGCCGCCCAAGGAGCTGCCGGACCAGGGTGAGGCATCCACTCGCCACCGTGGCGGGAAGCGTCCGTGGCGCGATCGTCTCGGGCCGCGACGCCGCCCGTCATGACGCCTGCGCTCGCCAGGACGCCCCGAGTTCTGCGAGGCGCTTCCGAAGATTGCTGCGCTGCTCCGCCAGGTCCTGCGAGGTGGGCGAGAGGAGATAGACGTTGTCGCGGTAGAGGCGGAATCCGAGGCTCTCCCACCCGCGGGCGATCTTGGCGTTGACGCGATCCCACTCGATCCGGTCCCTCAGTTCCTGGCTGCTGAGGTCGGAGACGCCGGGCGAACAGGCGATAGCCCGGCAGCCGGCCATGAGGCGGTGGATCACCTCGCTGCCGAGTACGGCAGCCAGCCCGTAGCCGCGCCATGCGGGATCCAGCGTCACCCGGTCCATGACGAGCAGCGCGGAGCCGACATAGTCCAGGCGCTCGCTGGCTTCCGTCGTGAAGGAGCCGGTCTCGGGGTCGAGGAGCGCCTGGGCGGTCTCGTACAGCTCCTCGGACTCTTCCTCCATCGCCCAGTAGGCGTTGCGCCCGCGGTCCAGATGGACCCGGTAGAAGGTCATCGACCCGACGGTGGCGTCCGTCGTGCACGACGGGCATTCCGCGGCTGCGCAGTCCTCGCCGGCCGATGCGTCCGGCGCAGCATCATGCGTACGTAGGCGGTGGAGGACGGAGACGTTCCACCGCTCCAGCGTGTCAGCTTGCGGGGTGTCCCAGAGCTCGTCGTCGAAGACGACTCGCAGGTGCAGTTCAGAGGGGTCACCGGGCAGCGAGGAAGGATCATTCACTGCGGAAGCCTAGCGAGGCGCCCGCTGGGCCCCGGGGGTGCCACGGTCTGCCGTCCTGCCAGGCGCTCACGTGTGGCGTTGCGGATCAGGCGCGAGCGTGATGGTCATCCAGGGCATCGCCTCGTCGCGGTAGCTGTGTCCGACCGGAAGCAGTTCGGCACCGCGAGCGAGGCTGAAGATCGTCACCATGATCATGTCCGAACCGTCTGCCACGGAGGTGAGCTGTGTCCGGCAGCGCTGGCAGGATCCTCGGTGCAGGGTCGGCCACGTCGAGAAGTACGACGGCTCTCCTGCGGGACTCGTCCAGGTCAGGGCGCTCTTGTGGAAACCGACCCACGCCATCGCCGGCGCTCCCGAGAGCCGTGTGCAGTGCTGACACGAGCACAGGTGAGGATCGTCGGGAACACCGGATGCCTCGTACGCGTGGTCGCCACACTGGCAACGCCCTTGCCACAGAGCAGGGACAGAAATCGACTCGGTCACGGGAGACGGCTCCTTGATCCGGGAGAAGGCTTCGCCGCAGTGTGTCGCACACCCACACGGTCGCGCTGGCGTTCGACACTGCACGACACGAACGAGCGGACAGGTCCACCCCTGGCGGTGAACGCCCATACGATCGTTGCCGATCGGCTGCCGCTTCGGGCAGTGACGACAAGCGGCCACCCGGCCGAAAACAGCAAGCCTCAGCCAGGTTGGACACCAGTCGGACCATGACCTGCATCACAAAGATCACATCGGGAGCAGGCGCACGGTGACGGTCGCCAACTCGACTGGCCTGCACGGTTATTACCGATTGACCCTATTAATTTGATATGCCCCACCTCCTGGGTACATTAGTGAAAAGAGCAGGTAAGGGGCGGTTCGGGTACCTTCCTGGACATGACGATTCTTGAAGCACCCGTCGCGGCCTTCTCCAGTTCGTTCCTGGCGCTCTTGACGGTGCTGTTCGCCGTAGCTCTGGCGCACCCGGAGCCGCCGGTCAGGGAGCGTGCTGAACGGCTCCTGGCACTACTCCTTCGGGCGCGCTAGCTGCACGGCCGACTTCTGAGTCGAGGCAGCGCGCCCGAGTGAAGCACTGGGCATTACTGATCCGCCCTTTCCCCGATCGCACGCGAAGGCCCCCGGAGTCAGGATTCCGGGGGCCTTCGGCAGAGTTGCGGGAGGAGCTAGCTCTCGTCGGTCGGATCGTCCGTGCGACGCCGTCGGACGGCGAAGAGGGCGCCTCCGCCAGCAGCGATCAAGATTCCGGCGCCGCCGATCAGCCACGGGGTGGCGTCAGCACCGGTGTGCGCGAGCGCGCCCTCGGGGGCGGGTGCGGTGGTGCTCGACGTCTCGTCGGCGACCGACGTCTGCGAGGCGGACGGTGTCGCTGTGTGCTCGTCCTTGCCGGGCTTATCCGGGGTGGGCTTGTGGCTCGGCTTGTCGGTGGGCTTTCCGGTCGGCTTCTCCGTGGGGGTGGTGGCGGTCTTGGCGTTGGTCGTGGTCACCGTCACCGGATCGCCCGGCTTGGCCTTGAACGTCTTCGAGGGCTTGTAGAGGTCGTAGCCCTCGGGTGCCTTCACCTGCTTGACCCAAAAGTCCGTGCCGGTCCGGGAGTTGACGGGCAGCTTGCCGGTGGCCGTGCCGTCGGAGCCGGTGGTCAGGGTGAGGAGGGCCTTGTCGCCGCTGCCGATGTTGACGGTGGATCCGGCCAGGAGCTTGCCGGTCTTGTCATCCTTGGCCTTCAGCAGGACCGAGGCGTCCTTGAACGGGTCGACGATCGTGAGCGGGGTGTCCGTGCCGGGGGCGACGATGACGTCCTGGTCGTCGACCGTGTCGTGCAGATTGCTTCCGCTGGACACCTCCTTGAGCCGGTAGACGCCCGGTGCGAGGTCCTGGAAGGCGAGCTTGCCCTGGGCGTCGGTCTTGCCGTTGGCGGCTTCCCTGCCCGCGGAGTCGAAGAGGGCGAAGGCCGCGCCGGCGAGCACGTCGCCGCCGGGATCCTTCTTCAGGATGGCCACGCCGCCGGTCTCCGGCTCGGCCGCGTTACGCGGAGTCGAGGACGTGGATGCGGACGGCGTGGGGCCGGGGCTCTGGGCCGAGGCGGTCGGCGCCCAGGACAGGGAACCGGTCACCGTGGCAGCGACAGCAACGGCGACCGGGAGGATGCGAGCGGAACGGATGCGCAAGAAGGAACTCTCCAAGGGATACAGGGGGAATGGGCAAGGCGGGCAAGCGGGTCGTTGTTCAGCGGGTGCGGCCCGACGCCGGGCGCGGGGGTGCAGCGGGCAGTCCAGTTGTCGGCCGGGAGGGTGCGGTGATCGCGTAGCGGCGGGCGGCGGCACGGACGAGTTGCTGTTGCTGCTCGAAGGGCAGCTGGGCGATGCCGGCCAGGCCCTGGGCGACGGCCAGGCCGAAGGGCGATCCGGCGTCCAGGCCGGCGGCCTGGACGATCTGCGCGGCGGCTTCGGCTTCGACGAGGACGCCGTAGGTGCTGGGGACTCCGAGCAGGTGCTCGGCGTGGTCGCGGGCGCCGTCGAGAATCTCGGTGAGCGGGACGTCATCGTTGAGGCAGTTCTCAACGATGTCGAGGAGGGTCAGCGTCGCGCTGTGCAGCCGGTCGCGGAAGTCCGGGTCGGTGATCCAGAACCCGTTCGGGCCCGGCGGCGGAGGTGGGTCGGGGACCGTGGTCGTCGGTGGCTGTGGCCGATGGTGGGAGGGGAACCAGAGAGGTGGGGAAATGGGGAACTCCGTGACGAGGTGGGCGGTCAGCGGCTGCGGAGTGAGGACCCGGTGGTGGCTGTGGGCTGGGCAACAGGGCGGGCTGCCGGACGGGGCGCGGCAGGTGCCGGGATCCAGAGATGGGCATACTGCTCGATCGCGGTGCGCAGGCCGGCGCCGTCCGCGCCGTGCCACGGCGGCTGGCTGCTGTGGGCGTGCCAGTCGCGGATGACGGCGTGGCCGTCGCGGCCGGCCGCCAGGTCGCGGGCCCCATCGCGGCGGGCGAAGGTGCCGTGGTCGGCGAAGCGGAGGATCGCGGTGTCGAGGACGCCCTGCTCGGGGTGGACGACGCGCAGGCGCAGTCCGTCGTACTCGCCGTGGCGGATGGTCGGGGCGAAGTCGATCCGCAGCCGCAGCGGCGAGTTCGGCTGCGGGGCTGCGTACAGGGCGTCGCCGACGACGGCGTACTGGTGGAAGGGCAGTTCGAGGACGTCATCGAAGAACTGCTGGGCGTGCAGGGCCAAAGAGCTTCTCTCGGACGAAGGGCATCTGGTCAGTCAGCGGCGCAGGCCGGACCGGCGGGCGGGCAGGGCTGCGGACGGGGTGGTTGTGGTGCTCCAGCGCGGAACGCTGCGCGTGGTCAGCGCGGGGGCCCGACGAGGAGCGGTACGGCGGACGTCGAGCGGTGTGGGAACCGGGGGCGGCGCAGGGGTGACGGGTACGAGCTGGGCGGTCTCGCGCAGGCCACGCAGCATCTGCTCCTTCCAGCGGGGCAGGGGCCTGGGGTCGGACACGCTCTCGGTGATGGCCGTGACCAGTGGGATCGGCGTGTTCGTGGACGCGGTGGCGTACCACCGGGCGTATCCGCTGGGCGGGCCTCCCTGCAGATACCAGCGGGCCTGAAGTGTGGTGAGTTCCTTCTCCGGATCGAGGCGTCCGGTGGCGAATTCGAGTCCGGCCATGCCGTCGGTGGTCTGCAGTTCCATGACACCCCACCGCGGGTGCTGGATCTTCCAGCCGCGGTTGATCAGCGGGACGATCGCATTGAAGGCGTCGAGTTCGGGGGCGGCGGGGTCGGGGCGGGCGAGGTAGTGCTCGGGGCCGGCCTGGTACGCAGCCGCCAGGGCCGTGGTGAACGCAGTGACGAACTCAGTGGGGCACATGTCGTTGAAGCTGACGCCCCAGGTGGGCGGACCGAAGCGGTCCTCGTAGGCATTGACCCGCCACAGACCGTCATCGTCGCCCTCGGGCAGGTAGCCGAGACGGATCTTGCGGTCGGGAGCCGTGACGTAGACGTTTCCGAGATCGTCGTCGGTCAGTTCCCAGCCGAGTACCAGCAGGGGCTCAAGGGCGGGGTCGCCGGTGTAGGTGCTGCCGGCGAGATAGCGGGGGAAGACGTAGACGTCGCCGTCTATGTCGGCGTCGGGATCGTTCAAGTAGGCATCCGGATACAGGTCAGGCGCGTGGGCGCGTCAGGCGATCTCAGCGGGGGTGACCTGGACGGCCAGGTGCCGGTACGCCTCGGTGGAGCGGGCCTGCGCAACCTTGGCGCTGGGTCCGGTGGTGATGAGGTAGCCGATGCGGGCGCTGAACATGTCGCCGTCCGGCGGCAGCACGAGCCGGTCGCCGGCGTCGCGGTGGAAGGTGACGCGCTCGAGCCAGTCGGCGTGGTCGGTGAACTCGGCGTCCAGGCGGCGCTCGGTGAGGGTGCCGGAGTAGGCGGGATAGATCAGCCGGATCGCCGCTGCCTGGCTGCGTGTTGGGGTGAGGTCGGGCAGCACGCCGCAGGCGATGTCGGCGGCGGCGCGGGCCAGGTCGACACCGGTGGCCAGATGGATGAGGTGGCCGATCATGTCGCCGGCGATGCGGGCGTTGACCTCGATCAGGCGCGGGCGGCCGTCGACGATGCGGATCTCGACGTGGCTGACGCCGTCGGTGACGCCGACGGCGTCGAGGGCCGCGACGGCGACCGGCGCCACGGTCGCGAGCAGCGGGTCGCTCGCGTCGACTACGTGCGCCATCTCCTCGAAAAAGGGCGGCATCCCGACGGTCTTGCGGGTGACTGCGACCACGGTGGTCTGCCCCTGGAAGGTGACGCACTCGACACTCACCTCCTCCCCGTCGAGGTACTCCTCGACCAGGACCTGGGTGCTCTCCACTCCGTGGCCTGCGGTCTGCGCGGCGAAGACGTACGCGGCGGGCAGTTCGCTGGCGTTGTCGACGCGGATGACGCCCATGCTCGCGGCGTGGGCGGCAGGCTTGAGGACGACCGGGTAGCCGATCAGTGCGGCGGCGTCGGCCGCCTCCTGCTCGGTGCGCACGCTCACGGAGATGGCGGAGGGCACCCCGTGGCGGGCGAATAGCGTGCGGGAGGTGTGCTTGTTGCGGCAGCCTTGGAGGGCTTCTGGAGTCGTCGTGGGCAGGCCGAGCTGGCGGGCGAGACGGGCGACGGGCACGAGGTACCACTCGGTCCACGTCATCACACCGGCCAGCTCGTGCCGCTCGGCGAGCGCGTGCCCGGCCGCGGCCAGGGCCGCCTGGTCGGTGGGGTCGGCGACGGTGTAGTCGACGACGAACTCTTTCTCCCAGGTCGGCTCGGCGCCGGAGATCAGGACGACGTCGTAGTGGGCACGGACGTTTTCAAGGCAATAGGCCCGATACGCGTGCGCCTCCATGTCGGCGGCTGCGACGACCAGGACGACGGGGCGAGAGGACAACAAGGCTCCAAACAGTGGCAGGGCAATAGGAGTTGATGTAGGCGGCGGGCGTTAGGGGGTGCGGCGACGGCGCAGCTCGAAGGCGGACGCCCAGTGGGGGTGGTCCTCGATCAGCTTTCGCGCGTACAGGGCGGTGAAGTTGTTGTTGAGCCCGCGCACGCCTGCGGGCAACTGCCAGCGCAGGTCCTCGAACAGGGCCTTCAGCCCGACGCGGGTGGCGCCGGTGGCGAGCCGGTCGGCGGTCAGGCGTTCCAGCGCGCGGTAGACGTACGGGTGCTCGGCGTCGAAGGCCAGGAAGCGATCCATCAGGGTGGGCCGCGATCCCGCGCGAAGCGACGGGCGGGGTACCGGCAGGAGTATCTGGTCGGCCGGGGCGGGGGACGTGGGCATGGCGGGGCTCCGTTAGGTGCAGGGAAGCGACCGGTGGTCAGGCGGAGGAGGGGCGCAGGGCGGGGGCGGTGCGCAGCCGGGTGAAGGCGGTGAACAGGCCCGTGGCCTGGAGTACGGCGCAGAGCGTGATGACGTGGCCGAGCTGGGCGGGCGGTACGACGGCGACGAGGACGCCGGCCAGTGGGAAGGGCAACAGCAACAGCAAGATCGTCAGGGAGAGGGTGGCGCCGAACACGTTCGCGGGGATGAGGCGGGAGCGCAGGGTGCGCAGCACGACGGTCATCCCGCCTTCGCCAGCCATGAGGACGGTGATCAGGGCGAGATAGGCGTGGTAGGAGTCGGCGAAGGAGACGGCCAGGCAGGCCGTGGCGGCGATCGTGGCGGAGACGACTCCGACCGGCCACAGGCCGAGACGGTCAATCGCCCGGCGGCAAAGGGCGACCGCGCCGAGCGTGCCGACCGCGGCCACCGACCAGATGAATCCGACGTCGGCCGTGGAGTGGCCGAGGCGCTTGACGATGATCACCGGAGCGGCGGCCTGCAGCAGGCCGACGGCCAGGTTGGACACGGTCAGTCCTGCCACCAGCCAGCCGAGGGCCGGCAGGGAGCGCAGGGTCGACCAGCCGGTGCGCAGTCCCTTGCCGACCGGATGCGCCGCGGCGGGCTTGGACTGTCGGTATTGGCGCGGGGCGAGGGCACTGGTGAGCAGCGAGAAGACGGCGATCACGATCAGCATGCCGGTGGCGCCGGTCCACTGGAGCAGCAGGCCGGCCAGCGCGGGGCCAGCCAGGGTGGCGACCTGGTCGATGCCGAGGAGCACGGACTGCACCCGGTGGGCGCCGGCGCCTGCCTCGCGGCTGGCCACGCCGCCTGCGGTCTCGGCCGCGATGTACGAGCACTCGGTGAGGATTCCGGTGGACGCGGCGAGCACCATGACCGTGACGGTTGCCCCGAGTCCCGTCTCCTGCCGGGGCAGGAGGACTGCGGCGGCCAGGACGACCAGCGCGCGGGCCACGGATGCGTAGCGGAGCACCGCAGTGGTGCCATGGCGGTCGACCAGGGCCCCGGCGAACGCGAACGCACCCAGTCGCGGAATCCACTCCAGCGCGAACGCCAGACCGGTCAGGGCTGCGGAGTTGGTGGTGGCCAACACCAGCAGCGGGATGCCGTAGGTGGTCATGGCGAATGCTCCGGCGTCCGTGCCGCGCGGCAAGTAGATGCCGCGCAGCACGGTGGGGACCGGGCGGCGGGCATGCCGCGGTCCGACACGGGATCTCACGCAGCGCGCCCCGCTTCCGCCGGCGGAAGCGCGCAGCGGACGTCGGAGTGCTGCCGGACACGGGGGTACGCCTGCAGAAACTCGGCCAAGACGTGGTGCGGTGCCGAGGACTCCAGGCTCAAGCCGGTCGTCTGCGGGCTGCTCGACAGCTGGAGGGTGTGCTGAACGCGGGTGACGAAGTCGCTGCTGGCATCGGGGAACTGACGCTCGCGCGCCCAGCGGGCCGCGGTGTCGTACACCTCAGCCAGGGCCTCACCGCTGGCAGTGAGCCGGTAGCGGTCGCGGGCCTGCTCGTCGGCGTCGACGAGACGGAGGTCGCGGGCGACGTCGATGGCATGGCGCAGTTGCCCGGGAGTGAGGTCGCCGAAGGCACTCTGCAGGCTGCCCTTTTGGTGGCTGATGGGGCCGTTGTCGTCGATCTCGGTGACCAGGCGAATCAAGGCAGGAAGGGTCAGGGTCCTGATCGCGCGGCGCTCGTGCAGAAGTGTCCGGGGCAGGGAGTGGTTCATCGGCGCGGGCCTCCTGCCGGGGAGATCGGGCGGGCGGGTATCTGGTGGGAGAAGAGGTCGCCCGACTTCCAGGCCGGGCCGTCCGGGGGCGTGGTGGTGAGGGCGGGACGAGCTGTCGGCGCGGCTGGCACTGCCGGTGCGGGAAGACGGGTCGGGGTCGTCGCCCACGGGCCGGAACGGGTTTGTGACGGGGCGGCGCCCTGCCCCCGGGGCCGACGGGCATCGGACTCGGGGGCAGGCGCGGTGGCCCAGGCGGAGACCGCCTCGAAGACGGGGGCGAGCGCCTGGCCGCTCCCGGTCAGCTGGTAGCCGCCGGTGCCGCTGGCGGTGACGAGGCCGTCGGCGACCAGGCGTTCCAGGGGCTTGTAGACGGCGGTCAGCCCGTAGCCGGGCATGGCCTCGGCCGCCAGCGTCTTGGCGGTCGCGGTGCCCCGGCTCTGCAGGGAGAACAGGATCGGGGTGGCATGGCGGGGCACGATCAGTGCCACGGCATCGTCGATGTTCTGGGCCGGCGCGATCCGTTCGGGTTCCAGCTCCCCGGTGTCCTTGTTGGCGACCAGCTCCTTCTCCAGATACGTGTCGCCCCAGGACGCGATCACCGCCAGGACGGGCAGCAGCGCGGCTCCGCGGTTGGTCAGGCCATAGGTGACGTGGCGCGGGGCGTACTCCGTGCGCTCGATGACGCCGGCGTTGGTGAGGTGCCGCAGCCGGGGGTGGAGCTGGCCGTCCGCCAGCCAGGGCAGCCTCGGCTTGAACTCGGCGTAGCGCAGCGGCTGGGAGGAGACGGTCATCAGCACCCACACGCTCCAGCGCGGAGCGAGCAGGTCCAGGGTCTTGGTGACGCCCAAGAGATCGTTCGGTGTGGCGGGCGACGGCGCGTTGGTGGCCAAGAAGGGGGCTCCTCAAGCGGTACAGGTGGATCAGCGGGTGCGGGAGGTGGTAGCCGTCGGGGCGGCAGGTAGGGGTGGAGCCGGCGGGTGGGTGTCCGGGGCGGACACCCGGCGCAGGCCGCCCAGGACCGCGCTGGTGCTCTTGGCGTAGGCGTCGCGGCTGGCGACGGACTCGGCGATGCGGCGGGCGCAGTCGAGGATGTGACCGGCGGCGAACCGGCCGATCTCCCGGTCAGGGGCGGTGAGTTCGCGCAACCGCTGAAGCTGGAAGACGATGTTGCGTTCGGCGAGGGCCAAGTCGCTGTGGGTGCCGGTCAGGGCGGCGAGCAGCGTGGTCTCGGGGGTCGCGTCGGCGAGGGCTTCGAGTTCAGCGAGCGGCTGTCCGTACAGCGCCTCGATGCGCTGGGCGACGCGTTCGGATTCGGTGTGGGACGGGGTGTCGGGTCGGGGCAATCGGTGGCTTTCAGGGATGTCGGGTCCGCACCGCCCCGGCGCGGGGTGCTGTCGGGGCGGGCGGAGCAGCGGTGGTGATCTTGGGGCTCAACCCCGGGCGTGCCGCGCCTGCTTGGTTCGGCGCCGGCATGGTGCGCAGCAGCTCGTCGAGGGCGGCGGTGTAGCCGTCGCGGGCGGCCAGCGCCGCATCCAGCCAGTCCGCGTCCCACCGCAGGTCCTCGGCGGACAGGTCGCTCATGTCCCCGTCGGGTCCCGTCATGGCATGGACGCGGTCACGGACGCGGGCCACCTGCTCCTCGGCGATGGCGAGGAAGCTGCGCAGTTCCAGCGCACGCTGGAGTGCGGCGTTGGCCTCGCCTTGGGCGACCTGTGCGTACAGCTCGGCCACCGCAGAGCCGAATGCTTCCTGCAGCGCCGCATCGCGGCTGCTGGGCTTGCCGATGACGCTCACCGCGTCACCCCGCGCACCGCGGTGTTCTGCGCGCTGGGCAGCGTGGGCGGGGAAGTGGGCAGCGCTGGAGCGCGACGGGCGGCCGGGGCTGCGCCGCGCCATACCCCGGGTCCCCGCTTGCCAGGAGCGTTGGGGTCGAGGAGGTACTTCACGACCATGGCGCGGCCGTCGCGGGAGGCGACCGCGGCGTTGACCTGGTGGGCCAACTCCATGACCGGATCGTCGAGTACGTCGCCCGGCTGCGTGCCCAGCGCCTCGACGAGCGCGTCCTCGGCCGTGTCGAGGGCCCGCTGTGTTTCGTCGAGCAGGCCGTACCAGTGCACGACGGTGGTGGCCTCCGGGTTGGCCTGCGGTGCCGCCTGCACCGCCCGGCGCAGGTCGGCGAGCGGCATCTGGAATCGGTCCTCGATGCGCTCAGTAATGACGCCCATCACGTCTTCGCTGGCGTCGAGCACGAAGAAGCTCCCTTCAGTTCGGAAATACGGGCGTGGGAATGCGAAGCAAGGCGGCGTCGACTAGTCGAGGCAGAAGTAGACGTCGCGGTAGACGTACGAGCCGGACACCCAGCCCTTTACGCCGGTTGTCTTGTCGGTGATGTAGTGCCAATTGCCTTGGGTCTTGTGGACGGTGAACTTGTGGCCTCGGTAGAGGACGCCGCGGGCAGTGGACTTGCTGGTGGCCTTGGACCGGATCGTGACGGCCTTCGCGCCGATCACCCACGGGCCGAGCCGGTCACACGGACGGCTGGTCGGGGCCGAGGCAGGCGCTTCGGCGGGCGCGGCCACCGCGCTCGGAGCGGACAGGACAGGAAGCGCCAGGGCGCCGAGAATCGCGGCGGTCACGGTGAAACGGGCAGTGCGCATACGGAAGTTGCCTCCATGGCAGGAATGAGGGAATGCGGAAGTAGCCCCGGGCGAATGCCGTGCGGGCTGAGAACAAGAATCCGGAGAATCCCCGGTTTCGGTAACCGGGGATTGCGTGCTATGTTCCGCACCGTCTCGCACGCGACTGACGTCAATTCGCCGCAGAGCGAAGGCGAAATCCCTCCAGTGCAGCGGAAGTTCAGCGGCTCGGCCCGCGGGGCGGAGCGGGGAGCGCCGGCAGGCCGGGGACGGCGGCGGCCCGGGTCGCCGGCGAGGCCGTCGGCAGCTGCGGCTTGTCGCCCCTCCAGTGCGCTTCCCACCACTGGGTGACGGCGTCGAAGGTCGGAAAGCCGCCCTCGCGCAGGGTGTGCGTCCATGCGGTCGTGTCGACCTCTTCGAGGAGCACGCGGAAGGGCAGCGCCGCCTTCTCGTCGATGGCACGCAGCATCACGGTCGTCTGCATCGGCTCGTCGTCGTAGGTGTAGCTGGTGAGCAGGGCGAAGTGATCGCCGTCGCTGCGCAGCCGCTTCTCCAAGGCGCGGGTGGCGTCGTTCGCGGGAGCGGTTCCCATGCCCTCGGGCAGGAGAATGCGCTCTTCCGGACACCCGCGGGCGATCAGCCAGGACTGCGCCATGGACGGCAGCGGCAGCTGTGCGTGGTCGAACTGGAAGGTGCGGGCGGCCGGGTCGCGTTTGAGGTGCAGGGCGACCAGCTGCGGTTCACCGGGGATTCCCCAGGTGACGGCGCGGTTGTGCATCACGTAGAAGCTGTGCTCGGCGTCGTCGCTGTGATGTTCGGCGAGGAGGGTCATGTCGGACTGCTCGATGCCGATGTGCATCCAGAACTGGTCGGCGACACGGTCGTTGACGGCTTCGTATCCGTCGAGGCGGAAATCGGGTTCGTAGTTGGGCATCGGTGCTTTCGGTCGTGACGCCTGCGACTTCATGCGCGTGGGACGGATGCGCTGTTCAGCGGCGTGTTCGGGAGACGGCGGGAAAGGCCGGCGGGTGGAGCGCGGGCGTGGTGCCGGGCGGGCCGGAGCGGCGGGGTGCGGTCAGCGCAGCGCGGCCGATATCGGTGAGCGCGACGGGCTGACCTGCCTGCACCGGGTGCGTGGTGTCGCGGACCACCAGTCCCATGGCCTCCAGGCGCTGGAGCTGGGGGTAGGAGATCCGGGTGCGCGTGGAGGTCGCCACGGCGAGGCGGTGGGTGACGAGGTGCTCGTGCAACTTGGCGCCCTGGGCGATGGCGAGCAGGGCCGCGACATCCTTCGTCGCGAGGTGCGGTGGCGCCTTCCGGGGAGCGGCGGTCTCGATCGGCCACAGCGCCTGGGCGGCGGTGGCCTGCTTCGCATTGCGTACGTCGGCGGCCTGTGCGAGCTGGCCGAGGGCACGGTCAATCGAGGCGAACAGCGCCTGGTCAACGGGGAGTTCGCCGGCGGCGAGGCGGGCGAGACGGGCGCGGTGGAAGGTGACGTCCCGCTCGGCCGCAGCCAGTTCACGGTGCGCGTCGGCCAGGGTGGCGTGCGGTACGTCGAGGAGTCCGCTGTGGCGGTGCCGGTGCAGCTCCTCGATGCCGTATCCGACGGCGGCCTCGATGCGCTGGTCGAGGGCGGTGGGCACCAACCCGTCGGGCGGGGGTCGCGTCATGACGGAGCGGTTTCTGGGTCCGGGGCGAGCGCGTCCAGGGCGACGCGGACCTCGACGTACGGGCCGTCGCGGGTGTGCGACGTCGGGCCGAGCCGGTCGAGGAGCCGGAGCATGGGCGCATTGGATGCCTGGGTGAACGCGGAGAGGGTGTGGGCTCCGTGCGCGCGGGCTAGGAAGGCGGCTTGCCGGGCCAATGCCATGCCGATGCCCTGGCGCTGGTGGTGGTCGACGACCTGCAGTCCGAGGTCGAAGACCCCCGGCTCCCGGGTGACGGGCCCGGCGCAGACCAGGGCCACCGGCCGCTCGTCTGCGCCGAGCCCGATCCAGCACTGCGCCTGGGCAAGGAGCCGGGACAGGTCGCGGGGTGCCAGGTGGGTGCGGCCCCAGCGGCGCAGCAGGTTCTGCTCGGAGCACTGCGCGTGCAGGGCCGCGACCAGGTCCCAGTCCGCCTCCGTCACCCGCCGGGTGTGCGCGAGGGCGGGATGCCTCAGCAGGAGCAGTTCGGGCGGGCGGCCAGCAGGTCGGCGCGCCGGTAGGCACGGTAGCGGCTGCCGTCGGCCGCGCGCGGCTTGCAGGGCTGAACTCCGTAGCCGCGCAGCAGCAGGCCCAGCCGCAGCGGGGTGAGGTCGGCGTAGCTCCAGCGCTCCTCGGCCTGGCCGGGCAGATCACGCAGGCGCTCGACCAGCTCCGCGGTACTCACGTACTCCGGGGCGCCCTCGTCGTCGAAGACAGCGAGGCAGGCGTGGACGATCGTCTGCGGGCGACTGGGGCAGGACAGGAACTCCTCGCACGCACCGTCGTGGAAGTCGTCGAGACCGTTCGGATCCTCGAAGTCGTACAACTCCTCGAATTCCGGGTCGAAGTGAGGCTCTTCGTCGTCCAGCGGTTCGTACTCGGGCGAGTACGCGGCTGCGCAGCAGCAAGAAGTGGACAACAGTGCGCTCAGGGCGGCGCCGGCAGCCATCCGTTCAACCAGCAGGTCGGTCAGGGTGTTCAGCTGCTCAGTGGGGCTGATGGCGGGAAGCTCGGCTTCCGCGAGCTCGGCGAGCTGTCGGTCGAGTTCCTGGATCTCGACGAAGGTGTCGAGGATGGCGCGGTGGTGCGGGTTCTCAATGGCCTGGGCCGGCGCCAGTACGGCTGCGGCTACCTGGTCGATCAGGGTGGGGAACTGCGTCAACGAACGGGGCCCTTCAGGGTCGGGGGCTGTGCGGGTTGGGGAAGGCCGGGCATCGCGGAGCGCGGTGGTCCCGGCTTGGGGACGGGCGGGCGGGTGCCCAGCTGCGGCGAGCGGGTGCGGGCCGCGTGGGTGCGCTCGCCCAGCGGGCGTCGGCTAATACCGAGGCGGGCGCGGGCGGTGTCGTACACGTCGTGCGCTTCGCGCGGGCGGATGGCCACGACGTGGATCTCAGTGGTGTGTGTGGAGTTCGCGGGCGCCGGCCGCTGGGCGTAGACGATGCGCCACTGCGCCCGGTGGTCGAAGTAGACCTTGCGGCATCCGGCGAGATCGCGGGTGAGTTTGGCACCGTGGAGACGGGCGTTGACGATGTCCTGGAGCTGGGCGAGTGCCAGGTCGCGGATGTCGACGGGGGCTTGCAGGAGATCGGTCAGGGCGCGGGGGTCGAAGGACAGGCCGTATGCCGGCCGGTCCTCTCGGTCGGTCATCCGCTTGCCTGACCCGGCTCGCCGGTCTCCTCATGGTCCACGCGGTCCTCGGGCTCGTCGGGCTCCTCGATCGCGGAGGTGGTCCGGTTCGAGGGGCGAGGGCCGGGGAGCAGACGGTGTGCGGGCCGGTCCGGGTCGGTCATGCACGCGGACAGTGGTCCACCAGCGGCGCGGACGGTGGCCATGGCGTGGGTGAGGAAGTCGCGGTGCCACACGAACAAGCCGGACAGTCCGGCTTCGGCGTCCTTGTGCTGCTGGTAGGCCAGCCACAGCGCGTGCAGCCAGGCGACGACGTCGTCGTGCTCCTGCCATTGCTCGCACCACGGGGCGGCGGTGGTGACCTCCGCCCCGTAGACGCGCATGAGGAAGTCATCAACCCAGTCGGACAGGGCGTCGAGTTCGTCTTCGTACTCCTCGTCCTCCAGCTCGAGAATCGGACGCGGCTCGGGTGGCGCCGAAGCGGGCGGCAGGCCCGCGAAGCTGGGCAGCCCGTAGGCGGCGAACGGCGAGTCCGGTGCCGGTGGCGCGGCCGAGAGGTCGTCGATCTGCCGATCGTGCTGCGCGGCCAGATCCATCAGCTTCGCCATGTCCGCCTGCATGCTTGCCAGATGGGACTCCGGGACCCGGACCGGCTCCATCTCTTCGCTATCCGATAGGCGAGGGCTTTCGGGTATCCGGACCGGGTCCGTCTCCGCATCTTCCGGGGGATTTATGGATTCAGACACGAAAAGGGGCCTCCTTGGGCCGCAGCCATAGAGCGTCGATTGCGGCTCCAACCATCCAGAGAATCCCCGGTTTCCGTAACCGGGGATTCGCTGCTATAACGCTCCGTGCGGCGCGACGCGAACACGCTCGGGACATGCTGAACCCCGCGCCGCACGGCAGAATCCGTCTCAGACGACCAGCGTCAAGTCATTCTGAGTAAGGGTCTGTTGCATCGTCTCGGTGAGGCGGTCGGCAGCAATCTCGGCGTACTGCTTGGTCTTCTCGACACCGATGAAGTCGCGGCCCTCCAGCAGCGCCGCGACACCGGTCGAGCCGGATCCGCAGGTGAAGTCCAGCACCGTGCCGCCGGGCGGGGCGATCTGTACCAGCTCCCGCATGACCGAGACCGGCTTCTGCGTGATGTGCTGGCGCGCCTTGCCGCTGGGCTGCGAAGCGCTGTAGAGACCCGGCAGGTAGACCGGGTTACGGGCCGCGTCGATCGGACCGTTGGACGCCCAGACGATGAATTCACAATTCTGGGTAAAACGCCCCTTTTGGGGCCGCGCCTGCGGCTTGTGCCAGGCGAGGACGCCGCGCCACAGCCAGCCGGCGGCCTGGATGGCGTCCGTGGTGATCGGCAGCTGCCGCCAGTCCGTGAAGATCAACGCGGTGCCGCCGACCTTGGTGAGCCGGTGCGCCTCGGTCATGATCTGCGTCAGCCAGAAGCCGTAGCTGCGCTGATCCATGTTCTCGCCGGTGAAGTCCGGCAGCTCGTGGCCGGCGTCGGCCGAGGTGTACTTCTGCTTCGCGGACCGGGAGGTGCGCTCCTTCGCCGTCCGCCCGCCGCTGTTGTACGGCGGGTCGGTGATGACGGAGTCGACACAGTTGTCGGGCAGCTCGGCGAGGACGCCGAGCGCGTCGCCCTGGTGCAGGGAAAAAGGCAAAGAGATACCCCAATTCGGGTCAGGTGAGATGAGGGAGAGACGCTCCAGCTCGCTTGGACGACCCCACAGGACCGAATGCGGGCGGACGGCTCCGCGGTCTGCGACGTGAGGGGGCGAGGGGAGGAGCCAAAACTGTAGGGCACGATCCCCGGTTGAGCCCTATCGCCGCCGAAAACCCCGAAATAGAGCCTTGATCACGAACGATTTCGGCAACCGGGGATCCGCCCTTACTGTTTTGGAACTGCCCGGCGGACACCGCCGATGGCACATCCCAGCCCCTGTGTTCGTGGAGGTATTCCCCCATGCCCTGGCACACCTGACCCGACGCCCCGTGCTGGTGCGAGCGGCAACTCGCACCAGCACCGGCTCCACCCGAATTACCCACCACCCGGACGTCGCGCCCTTTCCTCAACGACGCACGCGCCGCCGGGACTTCACCAAGGACCACGCTGTGACATCGCTCTACCCTCCCCTGCCCGCGATCCGTCCGCCGGCCCGTGACCGCCTTCCGGGAGGCGGACCGGATTGAAGGGCATAGCCGCCGGCATCGGCGTCGTCGTCCTCTCCCCGCTCCTGCTCGCCGGCACCGCCATGATGATGGCGTCCTCCAGCGAAGCCTCCACCACCGCCTCCTTCAGCGGATGCCTGACCGACATCGACACCGGCGAAGTGACCAAGGAGGTCACCAAGCTCCTCGACGGCGCTGACGGCAAGGACGTCCACATCCAGGGCCTGGACCTTCCGGCCGAGCAGATCCCCAACGCGCAGACCATCGTGGCCACCGGCATCAGCCTGGACGTACCCAAGAAGGGCCAGGTCATCGCGATTGCCACCGCGATGCAGGAGTCACGGCTGCGCAACCTCAACTCGGGCGACCGCGACTCCCTGGGCTTGTTCCAGCAGCGCCCCAGCCAGGGGTGGGGAACCGCGCAGCAGATCCGCGATCCCGTCTATGCGAGCGAGCAGTTCTACAAGCGCCTGCTGAAGGTCGACGGCTGGCAGCAGATGAAGGTCACCCAAGCCGCACAGGCCGTCCAGAAGTCCGGCTACCCCGACGCCTACGCGCAGTGGGAGGACCTCGCCACCGCGCTGCAGACCGCCATCGCCAAGACGTTCCCGAACGCCGACAAGGACGAACCCGCCAAGGACTCGACCAAGGACAAGGACACCGAGGCCACTACCGGAGGGTGCGCACCCGACAAGGACGGCACGTCCTTCGGGCGGATCCCCGAGGGCAGCGTCCCGAAGGGCTACAAGATCCCCAAGGATGCCGACCCTAAGGCCCGCAAGGCCATCGAGTGGGCCATGCACCAGCTCGGCACCCAGTACCAGTGGGGCGGCTCGTGCACCGACTCCCACGGCCCCGACCCGATGGGCCGCTGCGACTGCAGCTCGCTCATGCAGCAGGCGTACGCGCACGCCGACGTCAAACTCACCCGCACCACGTACACGCAGGTGGGCGAGGGCAAGGCCGTCTCGGCGAAGAACCTCAAGCCCGGTGACCTGATCTTCAGCCGCGGCACCGCGGCCCGGCCCGAACACGTCGGCATGTACATGGGCGAGGGCCTCGTCATCGAGGCGCCGCGCACATCGAAACCGGTCCGGATCACGCCGATCAAGGACTGGGACATTCTGGCCGTCCGCCGCGTCCTCTGACGCTGCGCGCCTCCCGGACTCCTCCCCGGCCGCGCCCGACGCCTCCCTTCTCGCGTCGCGAGCGCCCCCTCCCCTCTCTCTTTCCCTTTTCGCCGGCCCCTGCACGGCCCGCGCACGCAAGGAGCCCCGCCACACCTATGCCCATACCTCTCGCAGATCGCGCCGCCGTCCTCCTCGCCTACGACCCAGGCATCTCCCCCAAGGGCGGCGGCCTCCCCGGCCTGTCCGTGCTGAGGAACGTCGTCAACAGCATCAACATGTTCGGGATCATCGCCGTCGTCGGCGCCCTCGCCGTGTCCCTCGGCGTGTGGGCCTGGGGTCACCACACCGGTGGCCACCAGGCCGAGGCCAACGGAAAGAAGGGCGCGGTCGTCGCGGCCGGCGCCGCGCTCGGCCTCGGCGCCGCCAACGGCATCGTGGCGTTCTTCTCCGGCCTGGGGTCGCAGGTCCACTGATGCCGAAACGATTCCCCTCCCTGTCCGAGTACGGCGTGACCTGGTCGGCCAACAAGCGCGTCGCGATCGTCGCCCTGGTCATCACCGCGCTCCTCGCTCTCGCCGCGACCGCCGCCTGGTTCACCGGCCGCGGCGAAGACCACCAGAGCGCCGACCCACCTTCACAGAACAGCAGCTCTTCACCCTCCGAGGCCGCACCGAAGCCCGCGGCCGGGTCGGGGTCGGTTCCCAAACCTCCGCAGATCGCCGAACCCGTCGCCTTCGCCAAGGCCGCAGCCGCGATGCTCTGGTCCTACGACACCCGCGACACCAGCCGCGACCAGCAGCTCGCCGGCATGCGCGCGTGGATGACCAAGGAAACCAAGTACACCGACTGGGCCTCCGTATCCGGCCAGGTCCCCGACCCGCTGCTGTGGTCGCGCATGACCGACCAGGACCAGCACGCCAGCGCCACGGTCACCGAAGGCCACTACCCCGGCGCGTTCAAGCAAGCCCTCGCCGAGGACCCGTCCGCGATCACCGAGGCGTACATCTACGTCGTCACCGTCAACGGCAAGCAGCAGATCGAGTGGAAGAAGGGCGGCGGCGGAGCCGAGGACCGCGCCGTGACCCTCGCCGTGCAGTGCCGACCCAACCACGACTGCACCCTGGCCGCCATCGCTCCCAGCGTCACGCAGTGACCCACCTCACCGACCGATAAGGAGGTCAACTCCCCTTGGGTTTCTGCGACTTTCCCGTAGCGGACAAACTCTGCGCCGTCGGCGAGGCCGTCGACTTCGCCTCCGACCCCGGCAAGGCCATCGGCGACTGGATGGCCAAGAGCGCCGGCGAACTCGCCGCCGCCGCAGCCGACCTGGCCGCCAAGGCAGTCGACGCCACCACCAAAGTCGACCTGAATGCCGGATGGTTCCGCGACAACTACGAGATGCTGCTGCCGATCGGCCTGGTCATCCTCGTCGGCACATTCTGTGCGCAGCTCATCCGGGCCGCCGTCAAACGTGACGGGCAGGCTCTCAGCCAGGCGTTCACCGGCACCGCCAGCGGCGTGATCTTCGCGTTCGCCGCCATCGCCCTGACCACCGTCGCCATCGAGGTGGTCGACGCGTTGTCGGCCGGTCTGTTCAAAGCATCACACCTGTCCATCGAAACAGCCGTGCGCCGCATCGTGAAGGTCTCCCAGATCCCCTCACTGGCCGGTCTGGGCTGGCTCGTCGCCGTGTTCGCCGGGCTCGGCGCCGCAATCGGCGCGTTCATGTACTGGTGCGTGATGATGGTCCGCAAGGTCGGCATCCTCGTCATGGTCACGCTCGCGATCTTCGCCGGGGCCGGCGGAGGCTGGGAGGTCGCCCGCCGCTGGCGGCGCGGCTGGATCGAAGCCACCGCCACCCTCGTCGTCAGCAAGCTCCTGATGACCGTGATCTTCGTCCTCGGTATCGCCGCCATGGGCAAGACCGAGGCCAAGGACGGCCTGGGCGCCCTCGCCGACGTCATGGCAGGCATCGTGGTCATGGTTCTGGTGCTGCTCTGCCCGTACGCCACCTTCAAATTTGTCCACTGGGCGGCCGAGGGCACGGACGGAGAATCGATCCACCGCGCCGGTGGCGCAGGTGCTCAGCTCGCCCGGCAGCACGCCGAGAAGGCGGGCCGCAAGGCCGCCGCCGCAGCTGCCACCGCAGGAACCGGCGGAGCAGCAGCCGGAGCGGGCGCCGCAGGACCGGAGGCCGCCGGCGGCGGATTCCCCGGCGACATCGCCGCCAACCCCACCGGGGGAAGCGGTGGGCAGGAGAGCCAAAGCTCCCCGGGTTCCGGAGGCGACGGCCTCAAGAACGGTCTGGAGAAGGCCGTCCAGCCACCCCCGACCAGTCCCAGCGACGACACCAGCGGCCAGGTCGGCGGCGCACCCGGGGGCGGCGACGGTTCCGCATCAGCGCCCACCGGTGGCAGCGGCTTCCTGTCACAGCCCGGCGCCGGCGCCTCCACGCCCCCGCCGCAGGGCGCCCCGCCGGCACCGAACTCGGCCGACACCAGCGGGACCGGCGCTCCGCCGCCCCCGCCCACCGGCCTGTAGCCCCTGCCCGACTCCGGGGTGGCACGCGCCGCGTCACTTCGCCGCGTGCCGCCCCGGCCACCGCCCGCGCACCCTCGGAACGGCCCTTGTCTGATCTCACCGTCCAACCGCTCACCGTCAAATTCCCCCACCGCTCCCGGCGCGGCATCCTGCTCGGCCTTTCGCTGCCGCAACTCGTACTCGTGTCCTGCGCGTTGGCGCTCCTGCTGGGCACGGTGGTGTCCACCGGGCTGCTCGGCGCCATCGCCCTGACCCCGCTGTGGGCCGTCGTCGCCGCCCTTGTCGCCATCCGCCGGCACGGCCGCTCGCTGATCGACTGGGCGCCGATCGTCCTGCGCTTCACACGGCGGCGCCGCACCGGACAGACCCTGTGGCTCGCCCGACCCGTCACCCGCCCCCGCCAGGACGGCGTCCTGCACCTGCCCGGCACCGCCGCCTCGCTGCGGGTCGTCACCCCCGGCGACTCCGCCAACGGCGCCGCCGCCGTCCACGATCCGCACCAGCAGACCTTGACGGCCATCGCCCGCGTCTCCAGCCGCGCCTTCGCCCTGCTGGACCCCGCCACACAGAACCACAACGTCGGCGGATGGGGGCGGGCCCTGGCCGGCATCGCCCGTACCGGACACGTGGCCACTGTGCAGGTCCTGGAGCGCACCGTCCCCGACAGCGGCGACACCCTCGCCCGGCACTGGAGCCAGCAGGGCCATCCCGAGACCCCGGTCGCCGGGCAGGTCTACAGCGAACTGGTCGCCTCCGCCGGACCGGCCGCCGCCCCGCACGAGGCGTACCTCGCGATCTCCCTCGACCTGAAGGCCGCCAAGCGCCTGATCAGCCAGGCCGGTGGCGGGCTGCCTGGCGCCTTCACCGTGATGGAGCAGACGACATCCTCGATCGCGCAGGCCGCGCGCAGTGCCGGACTGATGGTGACCGGATGGCTCTCGGCGCGCGAGATCGCCGCCGTCATCCGTACCGCCTACGACCCCAAGGCGCTCTCCGCGCTGCAGCAGTGGTCGGAGTCCGGGCGGGCCGAGGCGGACCCCGCTGCGGCCGGCCCGGTGGTGCAGGTCGAGGAGTATGACCGGCTCGCCACGGACTCCGCCCGGCACGCCACCTACTGGGTCGAGGACTGGCCGCGCACCGAGACGAGCCCCGGCTTCCTGCACGGGCTCATGTTCACCGCAGGGGTCCGGCGCACCCTCTCCCTTATATACGTGCCGCAGGGGCTCGAGTCCGCGATGCGCGATGTGCAGCGCAAGAAGGCTGCGATCATCGCCGACGCCAACGAAAGGTCGCGGCGCGGACAGGTCGACTCCGAAGCCGACAGTGTCGAGTACGCGGACGTCAAAACCCGCGAGCGTCAGCTGATCGCCGGGCACGCCGACGTCGCCCTGACCGGACTGCTCACCGTGTCCGCCGAGACGGACGCGCTCCTCGATGCCGCCTGCGCGCAGATCGAGACCGCCGCGGTCACCGCCCAGGTCGACCTGCGCAGGCTCAACTTCCAGCAGCCCGACGCGTTCACGCTCGGCGCCCTGCCCCTCGCCCGCACGGCCCTGTAAACCCCGCACTCCGGCCGACCGCCGACGTCCTGCCGCTCGGCAGGAAGGAACCATTCCCCCTTTGACCTCTGCCATTCCCGTCGGAGACGCGTACCCGTACCTGCGGGCCGCCAGCGCCGGCATCCGCCACCACTCCCGAACCCTCACCCCGCGCCCAGATCACTCGGCCACGGCCGCCGACCGCGCGCACCTCGACGTGCTGCACTCCCACCTGACCTCGCTGCACCAGCTGCTCGACCAGCTCACCGAGACCACCCGGCCCCCGCACCCCGCTGCCGGGCGACAGCTCGCCACCGCTCACACCCGCCTGTGGCAAGCCACCGCCGCCGTTCACGACGCCTTCCACCTCCTGCCCGTGGCGAACGAGCCCGGCACCGAATGCCACCCCGAGCGCCTCCCCGAGGGGCCGCCCGTCCTGACCATCTGCCAACGCCACCTCGCCGCCAGCCACGTCGTGCGCCGCAAGACCACCCCGGCCGATCTCAGCGCCCCCGCACCCGGTCGCACCACGACCTGCGCCCAGTAACCCATCACCGAAAGGCCCTGCATGCGCAAGCTCAAGCGCTCCACCTCCACCGCCGTCCTCGTCGCCACGCTCGCCGGTACCGCCGCCCTGGCCACTGCCGCGCCGGCCTCCGCCGCCAGCTACCACTGCAAGACCAGCAGCTACACCGTCGACGACCCGTCGTACACCGGCCCCGATTCCGACAACTGGGACTTCGACGTCCAGCTCTGCGCCAAGCGGAGCGGCGGCTACATCTACACCACGGCCAAGGTCACCTGGGACGGCCCGTACGCGGCCAACCAGCACAGCAGCCTCACCTTCAACAAGGCGCGCTTCCACCTGCAGACCAAGCGGTCCACCGCGGGCAAGGACCCGGTCGTGAAGTACGCGAACTACACGTACCTGGAGCACGCCCTCGAACACAGCAGCGGCAACGGCAACGGGAGCTACGAGACCGGAACGCTGAAGACCAAGGCCAGCGGCCAGTACCAGTACCTCGCGGACGGCTACATCGAGCTGGACTGGTCCGGCGACGGCGCGGGCTACCACAAGCCGCTCCTATTCAGCGCCTCCCCGCGCGTCTGATCTGCCCCGTGCGTCCTGACCTCCGTCACGTGAAAGCCACCCCACCATGAGCCATCGGCCCTCGCGTCGTGCCCGCCGCGCCTCCGCCTCTCCGCTGTTCACCCCGCACGGCACCGACCGCGCCTCGCGCAAGGCCGCCCGCCGCCAACTCGCCGAGGCCGCCGCGAAGGCCCGCACCGAAGCTGCCGCCCATGCCAGCGGCTCCGGCGCAGCCGAGAACCAGATGCCGGCGCCGCTCTTCTCGCCGGCCGGACGCCCCGGCCCCGCGTCCTCCCGCAACAACAAGATCAAGCTGCCTGCCCACCGCATGACCACCGCCACCGCGAGCGGCGCGTACCCGTTCCTCGCCGAGGGCGGGCTGGGCGCCGAGGGCATCTACATCGGCCGCGACGTGCACGCCGAAGCGTCCTTCTGCTTCGATCCGTTCGCGCTGTACGGCAAGATCGAAGGCTTCACCAACCCGAACGTGCTGTTGGCCGGGGTGATCGGGCAGGGCAAGTCAGCGCTGGCCAAGAGCTTCGCGCTGCGGTCGATCGCTTTCGGCTACCGCGTCTATGTCCCGTGTGATCCGAAGGGCGAGTGGACGCCCGTGGCACAGGCGTTGGGCGGTACCTCCATCGCCCTCGGCCCCGGGCTGCCCGGCAAGCTCAATCCGCTGGACGCCGCACCGCGCCCCAACAGCGTCTCCGAAGCCGACTGGGCTGGCGAAATCCGCAAGCGCCGTCTGCTGCTGCTCGGCTCGCTGGCCCGCACCGTCCTCGGGCGGGACCTGCTGCCGATGGAGCACACCGGCCTCGATGTCGCCCTGGACGCCGTCGTCGCCCGCGCCACCGCGAGCGGACGCACACCGTTGCTCGGCGACATCGCCGCCACCCTCAACAACCCCGACGAACTCGACCGGGTCGGCGGCGTCATGTCCGGCCGCCTCGGCGACGCCTCGCGCGACCTGGCCCACGCCATGCGCCGCTTGGTGCACGGCGACCTGGCCGGCATGTTCGACGCCCCCAGCACCGTGGCCTTCGACCCCAACTCGCCCATGCTGACCATCGACCTGTCACGCCTGGGCGGATCGGGCGACGACACCGCTCTGGTGCTCGCCATGACCTGCGCCTCCGCGTGGATGGAATCCGCGCTCTCCGACCCGAACGGCGGTCGGCGCTGGATCGTCTACGACGAGGCATGGCGCCTGATGCGCCACCCCGGCCTCCTCGCGCGCATGCAGTCCCAGTGGAAGCTCAGCCGCGGCCTGGGCATCGCCAACCTCATGGTCATCCACCGGCTCAGCGACCTGCTCACCGCGGGAGACGCCGGCTCCCGCGGCCGGGCACTCGCCGAGGGCCTGCTCGCCGACTGCTCCACCCGCATCATCTACCGCCAGGAGACCGACCAGCTCCACGCTGCCGCAGCCCTGCTGGGACTCACGTCCGTGGAAGCCGACGCGATCTCCCACCTCAACCGCGGACGCGGGCTCTGGAAGGTCGCGGGGCGCAGCTTCATCGTGCAACACCTCCTGCACCCGCACGAGTTGGCACTCTTCGACACCGACGCCCGCATGCACTGACTTCAAGATTTCCGACCACATCGGCTGCCACCTGCGATGTTTCAGCCACCACCACCGGGAACCCATGCCCCCAGCCCGCACCGACCTGAACGCCTTCGCCACCGACCTGGCCTTCCGCCTGCCGGGTATCTGGAACAGCGAGTACCACCACCACGCCGCCTACAAAGACCAGTTCCCCCTCGCCAACCAGGTCTGGGACCACGGTCATGTCAACTGGGTGGTCAGCGAGTTCGTCCTCACCCACGACGCCGTCCTGCACGGACCCGACGGCCGACGCCTCTACATCACCGACCGCCCTCTGCACCCGCACCAGTTCGTCGTCGCCCCGCTCGAGCCGGACGACGCCCATCTCAAGCCCCACCACTTCGTCGGCGTCGACGAACCGAACGGCATCGCCGTCCCCAACGACCCCGTACGCGCCTCCACCCGCATCGCACGTCGGCTCCTTCCCCAGTACGAGCGCGCGCTGCAGACCGTACGCCGCAACGCCGCCGAGCAGCCCGAGCCCCCGCACCGCCCGGCTCCACCGCAGGTTGCCCAGGTGGTGACGCTGACCTGGTACGACGACGGGGCACTCGGGGCGCCGTATGGGAGCGTCCCGGAGCAGGCACGGATGACGCTGTACGCGCACGGATTCCAGTACCACCCGCACCAGGCGGCCTTCCTGCTGCCCGCTGCGTACGGCGAGGACGGCCGCGCTCTACGGATTCAGGCAGTCGCCCACCGGCTCGCCGCGCAAGGCATCGGGGTAAACCTGCGCCACTCCGCACCGGACATGCCCCCCGTGCTGCCGCCCACGCTCCCCACGGCCGTCCGCAGCCATCACCGCTGACCACCCCGACGCCCAGATGACGATCTGCGGCGGCTCCGGGGAGGTGCACCCTGCGCTACCTCGGCACCCCCTCGGGGCCTGACATTCGGGCCGCGATGAGCGCGGGACGCCTCGGCTGTATGACCACCCCGGCGCAAGGCAGCCGCATCCCCGAAGGCGCCCTGTACGCCTGCGACAACTCCAAGTTCGGCAGCGACGGCAAGGGCCGCTACTGGCCCGGCACCGAGGCATGGTTCGCCTGGCTGTCGCGGACCGTCGAGAGGTACGGGCCGGATCGCTGCCTGTGGGCGCTCGCCCCGGACCAGCCGTTCGACGCCGCCGGCACCCTCACCGAGTCGCTGCCGTGGCTGGCCCGCATTCGTGAACTGGGCGTCCCCGCGGCCTACGCAGCACAGGACGGCTGCGATCAACCCGAGTTGCTGCCCTGGGACAGCATCGACGTCCTGTTCCTGGCCGGATCGACCGAATGGAAACTCGGCCCCGTCGCCGAACGGCTGGCCCGCGAGGCGAAGGCCCGCGGCAAGAGCGTGCACATGGGCCGCGTCAATTCCCGGGCTCGTCTTGGGATCGCCGAGTGGTTCGGCTGCGACAGCGCCGACGGCACCTACCTCGCGTACGGGCCCGACAAGAACCTGCCGAAGCTCCTCAAGTGGCTCGACGAACTCGACGGCACCCCCTCCCTCCTCGGCGGCACCCACCCCAGCGCTCCCAACGCTGGACCGAGAACCTCACCCCCGCGCGAGGCTCCCTGCCGCCGCGCACCACCGCATGGAACGTCTGCCGCGAGAGCACAGTTGCCTCAGCCTCCAGGGACACCTGCTCCTGGCGTACCGGCGCCCGGCCGTCCAGGCCCCCGAACTCGCTGACCAAGTATTTCCGCCGAACCATTCCAGGAGTCCATCTGTCCTTCCCGTACGACCAGGTCAGTCAGCTGCATTCGCTGGCCGAACGCATCCACAACGCGGCCGACGAGCTGCCGCTCACCGACTCGGTGCACTCCGGCGTCGACAACCTCGACGACCTCGACGACCGCGTCCGCGACGTCGCCGGACTGATCACCCACCTCACGACCGCGGCAGCTTTCGCAGCGCGCACCGTCCGACGTGGTCGCGGCCCTGAAGCCGACATCACCCGCCGCACGGTCGCCCAGCTCACGCTCACGGTGGGCGCCCTGGGGTACGCCCTGGCCGACCTCGGGGAAGCCGTGGCCCACGCCGGCGCCCTCCACCAGCTCGGCTCCCTTCCCCGCTCCGCGCAGCGCGCCACGGCCATCGCCTCTGCCCGCTCCCGGCTGTGCGCCCGGATCGACAGCACCCGCCACCGGCTGAACCAGGCCGGCGGTCGACTCCATCAGCAGGCCGATCGGCTCGCCGCAGCGCCGGCACCGAACCGCAGCCCCAGTACGACCAGCACCATCCCTGTCACCCCGCCCCGCCCAGCCACCGCCCGCAGCCGCTGATCCTTTCCCGACCAAGTCCCTGGAGCACACCCATCCACACCGCCCGCCGTGCCCTTCCCCTGCTCGTCTGTGCCGCCCTACTCACCGGGGCCGTCACCGCGTGCAGCAGCGACGAGGCACCGTCCGCGAAGAAGAACGCCACCCCAACCGCCGCGCCGAAGCCGGTGCCCGCGCTCAGCGCGAACCAGGCTCACGCCGTTATCAGCAACTACTCGAAGATCAATAACAAGGCCAACGCACAGCGCGACCGCGCCCTGCTCGACACCGTCGAGGACGGGCCGACGTACGCGATGTCCGTCTCCGACTACACCGAGACCGAGGGCCTGCCCAAGGCCGACCGCAAGCCGTACAAGCCCTGGTCGTACGACACCGCCAGCGCCAAGCTGTACATTCCGCGCTTCACAGCCGGCCAGGGCCGCTGGTTCGCCGCCGCGCTCTCCAGCGACAAGGACAAGGACAAGGACCCCAGCCGCATCGCCCTTTTCGCCGAGCAGCCGAAGGACAAGCGGTGGGAGCTGGTCTCCGTCGTCGACCTCGACAGCACGACGCTGCCACACATTGCCCTCGACAAGGACGGCTACGCCACCGCGGTCGCCGCCACCGGCAACAAGCAGCTCGCCGCCGACGCCAACGTGCTGCGCACTGCGGTGATCGACAACTTCTCGACCGGCGGGACGAACACCGGCACCAAGGTCTTCGACCCGACCAAGGCCAGCAAGCAGCAGATCAAGGTCCACGACAAAACCACCCGCAAGTACGGGAAGTTGGGCACCACCGTCTTCGCCGGCGGTACCAACCGTTTCAAGGACGCCTACGCGCTGAAGACCAGCGACGGCAGTGCACTGGTCCTGTTCGCCCACACCCACACGCAAACCGATGCCGTCGCGCACTCCGGGCTGCAGATCAACCCGGACAAGGACGACAACGCCTGGCTCCACGGCATCCCGCGCACCTCGGTGACGTACACGTTCGTCTGCGCCGATGCCGCCACCGTGCCCGCGAAGGCCGCCCCGTCTCGCCTGATCGGCTACACGTGTGCCCGCACCGACGCCTCCGGCCCGCCCGTCGGCTCCGCAGCCACGGACCGCGCGTAACCGGGAGGAGGCGAACCGTGTCCCTGCCGCACCCCGACTTCGAGCTGTACGACAACGTCGGCCGCACCACCGAGCAGATCACGGCCCATCGGGACGACCGGCCGACCGCCGACGACCTGCATCGCTGGGCGGCCCACGACGCACGGAAGTTCAGCACCGCGCTCCCCGACGGCGAGCCTGGTCAGAGCATCAGCGACTGGACCCGCCATCTCTACCGGGTCCGCACAGCAGCCGAGTTGAACACCGTTGCACAGGCCGTCCTCGGCGACGGACGCAGTGGCCTGAGCGAGCTGCACACATTCCTGGAGACCGCAGCCGAATGGTGCGAGCACAACCAGGAACCGAGCATCGCGGCACGCTACCGCCAGCACGCCGAGGAGCTGTCCGCACTCGGTGATCAACTCGTCTACCTCGGCGAGGACCACCTGGCCAGCACCTACCGGCGCACGAACCGGTCGGCACCCGCGCAGCCCCCGCCCACCGTCGCGAGGGTTCCTGCCCCAACCGCTGTCCGCCGAGCCGCCCGCTGACCCGCTCACCACCGGAAGGCTCCTCTGTCCAATCGCTCTGTCATCGCCCGCCCCACCTCCACCGGCTACGCCGGCACGTACGTCCACTGGAACGGCGAGCCCAGCTATCACCTGCCCCTGCTCCTCGCCGCACACCAGTACCGGTTCGCCGGCAACACCGAGGCCCTGACCGCCTACCTCGTCGACAGCGCTCCTGACGGCTGGTCCTACATCGGCACCGAACTCCTGGACGGCGCTCCCGATGCCCTGCGCCAGCACCTGAGTGCTGGCCGCGACGACCCCGGCCGTCCATACCCGCCGCATCCGATCCACCCGCCGCCGGTCTACACGGAGCGGACGTCGTCCCGATTGAACTGGGGCTACGTCCTCCACCCTCAAGGCATCGAAGTGATCAGCACGCCCGGCGTAGAACGCGGCCCGATCGTCGCATGGAGCGCTGATCCCCGCGCGCGGTTCCGCGACACCGCCTGCCTGTGGAAGTCCGGCCTTCCCATCCCGGCCACGACACCACCCCAAGTCGCCCCACGCACCTCGTCCCCGGCCCAGCCCGCCGAACGCCCCACAACGCGCCCTCGCACGCACTGACCCCGCCTCGGCTTCTTAGGAGACCGATCTGTCCACCAACGCGGCCATCGCCCGCCCCACTCCCGACGGATTCACCGGGGTGCACGTCCACTTCGACGGCACCCCTGACAACAAGCTGCCGCTCCTCCTGGCCGCCTGCCAGTACCGGTTCGCCGGTGACGTGGAGGCCATGGCCCGCCACCTGATCGACGACGTGCCTCATGGTTGGGACGAGCTGGGCACCGATCTCCTCGACGGCGCCCCCGCCGCACTGCGCCGGTCCCTGACCGGGGGCGAGGACTTCCCCAGCCGGCAGATAGACATGACCAACGTGATCTGCGTGGGCGGCCCGCCGGACGAGCGAACTCTGGTCACGCAGGACGGCATCGGCGCCGAGGAGTGGGCGTATGTCCTGCACCCACACGGCATCGAGGTGATCGCCCTGCAGGCGTACGACCGCGGTCCCGTCGTCGCGTGGGACACCGACCCACGCAGCCGAGTCACGACGAATCCGAGTGCGTGGCACCCGGACACGCCCGCTCCGATCGTTGCGCCGCGAACGGCCCCACGCCTGGCCACCGCCGTACCAGCACCAGCACCCCGCAAGACCACCCGCCGCTAGCCCCGGCCCATCCCGCTCCGTCCCCGCCCGCCGCACCGCCCGGAGAACATGCTGTCCCCGCACTCGCACCCGAAGATCACCGTGGTCATCGCCACCCAACTCCGCTCGGATCGCCTCGCGTTCTTCACCGCCATGCACGCCAGCCTGTGCCGCCAGAGCGCGCCGTGGGAGGCCATCGTCGCCCTCGATGGCGCCGACCCTGCCCGCCTTCCCGCCGCTCTCACCGCCGACCCGCGCGTGCGCACCCTCACCCTGCCGCGCCCGGTCGGCGCGGCCTGCGCCAGGAACTTCGCGCTCACGGAAGTGCGGACCGAGTATCTGAACTGGGCCGATGATGACGATGAGTTCTGCGACGACGCCATGGCGCTGCGACTGCGCGCCCTGGAGGCGACCGGGGTGGGCTGGTGCGCCGGGTACAGCCAAGACCTCCACCCCGACGGGGCCACGACCCTGTGGCGGCCCCCGACGCCGCCGGGTCGGCACGAGGCCGGGGACGTGTGGCGGTACTGGAACGACCCGGCCGACACCATCCCGCTCGGCCCGACCACCCTCCTGGCCCGCACCGACCTGGTGCGCGCGGCTCCGATGGGCGGGCTCGTCCAGGGAGAGGACTACTGCACTCTCGCCGTCACTTGCCTCGCCCCGGGCATCGTGCTGCCCGTGCCGGTCTACCGCTACCGCAAGCATCCCGGGCAGATGACAGCGCAGGACTCATACGACCAGCTGGAGGCAAGGGCGCGGGCCTTCGCACACCGATTTGGCATCAGCCTGCGCGACGCGTCCTCATCACTACGCGATGCCGCTTCCCCCTCCGTGTAGGTGAGCCCCTCGACCCGCCCCGCTCCTACCCACCAAAGGCACCTATGCCCGACACCCCCGCTCAAGACCGCTCGCCGGAGAAGGTCCTCATCTCTCCCCGCTACCTGGCCGCCAGCCTCCCCACCACTCACCACCACTTCCTGGACATCTTCGCCGAGGAGACGGGGTGGAGTGCGGCGACGGACAACTCGTCGTTGACCGTTACCAGTCCCTGCCGGCGCGTCACCATCCGCCACGACGAGACGGCCGCGGGGCTACGCCCCCACCTGGTGATCTCGGCCCGTAGCGACGAGGACGCAGCCGAGCGATGGCGCACCAGTGTCAGCGGCGCCGTGCCGGTCGAGTTCGTCGCCACGCTCCTGGGCACCCTGGCAGCCGAGCTGGAAGCCGATCCGGATCACGTCGTCTACGGAATCGGCACCGAGCCCGGCCCGTTCGAGCTGCTGGTCGACATCGACGCCTGGAGTCCCTTCGACGCCTCTGGACTCTCCGGATTCATCTCACGCGACGGACAGGCAGCAGTGATCGGCCGACCGCAGGACTCCCCGGCACCGCCTATCCACGGCGACGCTGCCATCGCCTGGCATGTGGCCGCCTCCCCGGACGACCTCGGTCACCTGTGGGACATCTCGTTCACCCAGCAGGCGCCCGACTTCCTCATGCATGCCGTCGTCGCCAAGACCCTCGATCCGCGGCCCATCCTGCGCTCCACGGCGTTCCCGTTTCCCAAAGCCGTCGTGCCGCTGGTGAACATCCAGCACGTCCCGTCGCCTCGGCCTCCCGCAGCGCGGCCATCACCCGCCGAACCCGCCCGCAGCCTCGAGCCCAAGCGCACCCCGAAGACCCGCTGAGCCCCGTCCTCCTCGACGACGTCGCCCGCGGGCTCGACCCTCCAGGACCTTGATGCCCACCCCCTCCACCGAGATCACCCTCAGCACCAGCCGCACGCTCGGCCTCGTCGCCATGGCAGCCGGCGAGAACTACAAGCAGGCCAACCAGGTTCTCGAAGCTGCCGGGTTCAGCCGCCAGACCGGTGGCGCGTACGCCGTCTCGCTCGCCGATACTCAGGCGGCCCGCCGCACCGCCAGCGCCTTGGCGGCCCACGCCACCGAACACGGCGTCGCCCTCGTCACCAGCACCCGCCCCTACCTCGGCGACATCGGCACCGAGATCGCCGCCCGGCTGCCCGGCACCTGGACCGCCCAGCTGGAGCTCTACAGCTACCCGCTGTGGCAGGACGACCTCTGGTACCAGCTCTGGGAGGCCGGCGAAATCCATCGCGCCCTCCAGGACCACCGCATCCCCTTCGCGTCCGTACTCAAGGACGGAAAAGGCACGGAGCTGCTGCTGATCGAACGGCCCAACCACTCGGCCGGCTACCTCATCGGCGCGCTCACCGACGACGAGAAGGAAGACGTCCTCGATGACCCCACCACGCCGAAGACCATGGTCCTTCCCGCTGAGCCGGACCGCGCAGCGACCACCATCACCAGCTCATTCCTGCCGTCCTTGCGCCACGCCCTGCACCACCGGGACCTGAACACCGTCCTCTTCGCCCTGGACCGGATCCGCAAGGAGCACAACACGCTCCAGACCATCAAGGCGACCGGCCGCTACACCGACGGCGTGCCGCTCAGCAGCCGCCTCATCGGCAGCATGGAACGCGCCTTCGCCGACCACGCCTGGATCGCCTTCCGCACCGTGCTCGAACACGGGCCACAGCTGCTCGCCCAGTGCCGTCCAGCCACCACGGAATGGCCCGACGACGCAGCAGCACTAACACGACTGCGCGCCGCCCTCTCCGACAACGCAGCAGTACGGCAGGAAGAGACCACCCTGAGCAGCCATCTGCACGCGATACCGCGGCTACTGCGCTCTCACGAGTACCACCACGTCCGCGCCGAGTACGGCATGTCCGCACTGCCGGCCATCCAGACATGGCTCGCCGACTCCGCGGTATTCGAGCGGCAGGTCCGGGCGGCACAGCCGGCCGGGACGCACACGCTGTCCGCAGCCACCCCGCCCACGGTAAATCCGCTTCCGGCGCTCCCACCGGCCTCCCCAGCTCCAGCGTCACGACGCTGACCGCTCACAGAAGGAATCCGCCCCTGTCTGACCACTTCCGCTTCGGCGCTCACCCCGACCACGGATTCGTGGCCGCCGCCACAGCGAACATCCCCGCCCACCTCGCCGACTGGTTCCTCGTACGCGAGCAGTTCGAGCCCGTACCTGACACACCGGGCCTGTACCGGCTCACCAACCCCGAGCAGGACGGGATCCGCCGCACCCGCCAGGCCGTTCACGATCTTCGGCGCCACGGCTATGAAGTCCACGCCGACTACAGCCTCGACCCCGGCCGCAGCGCCCCGCCGCCCCAGCCGGCCGTGCGCAACGGGCTGATGGAGCGCCGCAACCGCATCGCGCAGGCAGCCGCCACCCGATCCCCGCAGCAGCGCGGCGCCCCGACCACCGCCCTCCCTGAGTTCCTGCCCCAGCCCGGCTCCGTGCCGGTGGGCGGTCAGACCCAGACGGTCGGGAAGGGACGGAGTCGATGAGCGACGAGCCGATCCGCATCACCCGCGGCCAGGGCGGCGAAGTCGACGTCGAGGGCCCGGTCGACGGCTTCGCCGCGAGCGTCCTTCAGCGAGCCGGGTTTGACACCTACCCCACCTTGCGCGGCGTCTGGATCCGGCTGCCGTTCGACCTGGGCCGCACCTGGGAGAACGAACACGCCACCTGGGCCGCCGAAATGCTCGCCGCTGCCCGCTACAGCGTCGACCTCGACCCCGGCCTGCGTGCCGTCCCGCCCGCCGCATCCGCCCCGGTAGCGCCACGCCGCACCAAGACCGCCATGACCGCACAGTCCGCGCCCGCCGGCACCCCGCGGCGGCGACAGCGCTGACCCGCCGATCCGACCCAAAGGCCCTTTGCCCTGACTTCCTCCGCCGCCGTCTCCCTCCACCTCAGCTCCGGCAACACGATCGTCGCGCTCCCCAGCGGGGAGCGGCACCAGTGGGCCACGACCGCGCTGGAGTTGGCCGGCTTCACCCGGGCGCACGAGGGCGATGCCCATCGGCTGTCCCTCGCTGACCATGCCAGCGCACGCGAGGCCCTCACCCGGCTGCACCAGACCGCTCAGGACTGCCAGGCCAAGGTCATCACCAGTGAGCGGCCCTACTTCGGCGACACTGCACACGCCGTCGCCGCGGCCCTGCCCGGCGAGTGGGACGTGAGCATCGAGCACTACCCGGACCGCGCCGTCCCCTCTCACCTTCTGGACTGGGTGTGGGAGGCCAGTCCCGTGTTGTCCACGCTGGGCACGTACCGCGTCCCCGGAGCGGCGATCCTCCGCGACGGTGCCGGCACCGAACTTCTGCTGGCCGAACGCCCCTGGGACGGCCGGTATGTGGTCGGCACCCTGCTCCCGTCACCGGACCACCTGAATGTGATCGGGGCCGGGCCACGCACCGTGGTCGCTGCCACCGCCCGCGAGGCAGCTGCCGACGTGCGCTCGCGTCTGCTGCCCGAGTTCGAGGAGCTGGTGCATCTGTCCCGGCTCCGCGAAGTCCAGCAGGACCTCGACTGGGTGCAGAGTGCCGAGCCCGGCACCGTGGACGCCGTGGAGATGGACGCGGCACTGGACCGGTTCCTCACCCACGCGCCCTACCTGCTGGCGGCCACCCGCCGGAGCGGCACCAAACCGCTGGCCGCCGGCGAGACGGCCGTCCTCACCCGCTTCGAGACCCTCCTCGCACGAGCCCCCGCCGGTGCCAGCACCCGAAGCGGATCCGAGGCGGACGGCTTGGACGAAGCCCTGGCGCTGTGGCTCGAAGCCGGCGAGGACCTGCTCGACGTGATCCGCACCGCCACCGTCAGCCCCGTCGAGGAGACCGCCCGCCCGGCCATCACCGCCACCACGCCGCCGAAGCCACCGGCAGCGGTCGCCACAGGACGCACCCGCTAGCCCCTCCCATCCGCCCCAGAAGCCCACGGAAAGCACCCCGCGTTTGAACTCCGACACCGGTTGCCCGCCGGACCGCACCATCTCCCGGCCACTGCTCACCGAGCGGCATGTCGCCCGGCTGTTGCTGGGCACCCTGATCGGGCGACTGCCCAACGGCATGGCGCCCGTCGCGATCCTCCTGTTGATCGCCGCGCAGGGCGGATCGCTCGCGACCGGCGGGCTGCTGTGCGCGCTGTACGGCCTGGCCAGCGCCGTCGGTCAGCCGGTGCTGGGGCGGATGGTCGACCGGCGCGGCCAAACGCGGGTCACCACGGCCGCCGTCCTGCTCACCACGGCCTGCCTCCTGCTACTGCCGTACACCGACGCCGTCGCTCAGCCGGCGCTCGCGGCAGGTCTGGTCGTCCTGGCGGGGCTGAGCACGCCGCCGCTGGAGGCAAACCTGCGAGCCCTGTGGGGCGCCGTGCTGCCGGACCCGGAGCGGCGCCGCGCCGCGCTCGCGCTCGACACCGGCGCCCAGGGCCTGATCTACGTCGCCGGACCACCGCTGGTCGCCGCGCTGTCCGCCCTCCAGGGCCCCGGCACCGCCATGACGCTCACCGCGGTACTCGGACTGCTCGGAGCCAGCGCGGTGCTCAGCGCCGCACCGTCCAGGCAGTGGCATCCCGAAGGCACCCGCACGAGCGGGTTCCTCGGACCCCTGCAACACAGCGGGCTTCGGCTGCTGTTCCTCGCCATCAGCGGGGTCGGCTTCGCCTTGGGCTCGATGAACGTGTGGGCGGTCTCCATGGCCGACCAACACGGCATGACCCTGCTGTCCGGCGTAATCCCTGCCGCTCTGTCCCTCGGCAGCCTCGTCGGCGGCGTCCTGTACGGCCGACTTCGCCGACCCGCCCGACTGGGCACCCAACTCCGCCTCGCAGCAGCGCTGTTCGCCCTCGCGTGGCTTCCACTCGTCGCCCACCCGGGCCCGGTCGCCGCGACCGCGCTCACGGCACTGCCGGGCCTCTTTCTCACCGTACTGATCACCAGCGCGTTCCTCACTGCGGATGCCCTCGCCCCGACCGGCACCCGCACCGAGGCATACGCCTGGCTGATCGCCGCGGTCGGCACCGGACAGGCCGCGGGCACCGCCCTGGCCGGCGTCCTCTCCACGCACCCCTCATCCGCCGCGCTCCCGGCCGTCGGCGCCCTGGCGTGCCTGGTGGTGCTGCTCGGCGCCCGCCGCCGCCTCACCGAATCTGTCGCCGCACACCGCCGGGGCCGGCACCGCCGCATGCCGTCCCACGCCGCGCGTCGCTGAGCCCCACCGCTTTCCCTTCCCCACCGATAGGAGATCCACCTTGCCCGAAGGAGCACCAGCAGAGCCGTTCCTACCGATCCGGCACAGCACCACTGGTGAGATCACCACCACCGGCTACAACGCCGCCGCCCGACGGATCCTGCTCCAGGACGGCTTCGAAGAGACGTCCGTCTGCACCTGCCGAGCGACGAATCCCGGCACGGAGCACACGCACGGACCTGCTCGGCAGCACGAGAGCTGCACGTCGCCGGCCACCCCCTGCCCCTGGACCGAGCCCTCGGTCGGCCGGCGAGCGCCGGCAGCAGACCACGGTTGACCCGGTCGCCGATGTCGATTCAGTGCGTGAACCGCTCCGAGAGCAACCACCCTCTGCAGAAGATCTCCAACCCCGCCCGCATCCGCACCTGTTGAAGGACTTACGTTGTGACCACACCCGCACCGCCTGCCAGTCCAGCGCGTACCAAGGGCGGCGAACTACGAGCCAAGGTTGCCCGGCTGCTGGCCGACCGGCCGGCGGACGCGCTCACCATCGGGGACATGGCCAGGCAGCTGGGCCACTCCCACGGCGCCGTCCGCAACGCAGCTCACACCCTGGTCACACGCGGCGAGGCCGACCAAAGCGGGAGCGGGCAACCGTCGTTCCGAGCGAACGCGAAAACCGCCGCAGCCGCGCAGTCTGCCGTGATCAGCCCGCCAGGCACCCACTCTCCCCGCGCCCAGCCGACCACGGCCCGCCCGACCATCACCGCCGCCACCGCGCCGAAGCAGACTGGCCCGATCCGCCGCGCGGGGGGACAGCTCTACCACCCCCGGGAGCTGGCCGATCTGCCGGACGTCGAGGCGCTGAACCGTCTGCGCGACGCCGACGTGCCCGTACTGCTCTACGGCCCTCCGGGCACCGGCAAGACATCGCTGGTGGAGGCTGCGTTCCCGGACCTGCTCACCGTCGCCGGGGACGGCGACACCACGGTCGGAGACCTGATCGGCGAGTGGACGCAGGCCGATGGCGGGGGCTACGTCTTCCAGTACGGTCCGCTGGTCACCGCGATGACCGAGGGCCGCGCCCTGCTCCTCGACGACGCCACCCTGATCTCCCCGAAAGTGTTGGCGGCGCTGTATCCCGCGATGGACGGGCGCCGGCAGATCCAGGTCAAGGCCCACAAGGGCGAGACCATCAAGGCCGAGCCGGGCTTCTACGTGGTGGCGGGCCACAATCCGGGCGTGCACGGCGCGATCCTGACCGAGGCGCTGTCGTCCCGGTTCAGCGTGCAGATCCAGATCGGCACGGACTACGACCTCGCCAAGGCGCTGCGGATCGATGCCCGGGTAGTCAGGGTCGCCCAGCACCTCGCCCGCCAGGTCGAACTCGGCGAACTGGGCTGGGCCCCTCAGCTGCGTGAGCTGCTCTCCTACCAGAAGACCGAGGCCGTCCTGGGCACCAAAGCCGCGCTCGCGAACCTGGTCGGCATCGCTCCTGCGGAGGATCGCGACGCCGTCGCCGATGCCGTCATCAAGGCTGTCGGCGTCAAGAAGATCGCACCCCTCACCCTCGGCAAGCAGCTCCCCGCCTCAGCCGCCCGGCAGCCCCCGAGCACCAGCTCCGCACACCGGGGCCGCTCGCGATGAGCGCCCACCACCACGTCCAGTCCCCAGCCGCCACCCGGGACGACGACGCCGACCTCGCGCGCTGGGACGACGACGGCGCACCGCCCGCGCAACCCCGTTCCTCCCCGGACGCATGGCTGCGCGTGGGAGCCGAACTCGGCGACCGTCTGGTCACCCTCTCCGGCCGCCAGGACCTCCTCGTCACCTGCCGCCCCGGCACGCGCAGCGGCGCACCCGCCGCCTACTTCCCCACCCTGGGCGAAGTCGAATTCGACGCCAACCTGTTCGCCCCACTCCAGCACCACGAGATCCATCCGCGGATCGAGGGCGACGAGGACCGCTACCCCGCCGCCTGGGGCGTGTTCGTCCACGAGGCCGCCCACGCAGCCCACTCCGTCTGGACACAGCCGGACGGTGCGGACCCCCGTGTCGTCGAGGCCGCGCTCCTGCTGGAGGAGAGCCGTGTCGAAGGCGCACACCTGATCACGCGGCCCACGGACCGCACGTACCTGCGCACCAGTGCCCGCACCCTGGTCATGCCCGACATCGCCCACCCCACCATCCAGGGCATCGAGCAGGCCGCCGGCGCGGCGGCCCTGATCCTCGGCCGCCGAGACGTCGGCATCCTGGACGCCGGCGAGACCCGGGCCGTCTCCGATCTGTGCGAGAAGGTGCTGGGTGCACCCCTGCTGGCCACCCTCACCCGCATCTGGACCGCAGCCCACCAGTGCGCCGACCACGACTCCACCACCATGCTCGCGCACGGTCAACAATGGTGTGACGCTCTGGACGCGGCGGCCCCCGCCCGGTCCGTGCCGGAGAACCTCACCGACCTACTGTCCGGCGCCGTGCGAGTGGTCATGGACAGCGCGGCAGCCGCCGACGCCGCCGACCTCGCCGCACAGGCAGCAGCGACCAACGCCGTGGACGCGCAGTCCAAGGCGCAAGCTCAGGACCGCGCCCAGCGGGCCAACCAGCGACGCAAAGCCGCCGCCACCGCCAAGAGCGTCTTCAACACCCGTGGCACCACCGTCAACCCCGACGGCACACCGGCGCCCCGCAGCAACCCAGTCACCGGCACCCGCAAGCCCACCGCCGCCGAGAAGAGCGCCGCCGCGCGCCTGAGCCGCGCCCTGCGTGCCGCCGCCTACCGCGAACGGACCGAGGAACAGACCACCAGCCCCACCCCGCCCGGCCGCCTCAACATGGGCCGTGCCCTCGCCCGCGACGCCCAGCGCGCCGCCGGATCGATACCGACAGCAGAGCCGTTCACCCAGACCCGCCGCCGCACCTCACCCACCCCACCGCTGCGCGTGGGGATCGCCGTCGACGTCTCCGGCTCCATGCGTGCCGCCTGCGCCCCCGTCGCCTCCGCCGCCTGGATCGTGGCACGCGCAGCAGCCCTGACCGACCCCGACTCCCGTACCGCCACCATCGCCTACGACCACCACCTCACCGCGCTGACCCGCCCCGGTCACCGAGCACCAGAACGCGTGACGACGTTCGCCGCCAACGGCGGCGCCCACAACCTCGGCGACGCAATCAACGCACTCGACCACGGCCTCGAACTCAGCCGCCCCGGCGCCGGCCGCCTCCTCGTGATCGTCACCGACGCCCAGTACAGCAGCGACGAAACCGCTCAAGCCGTCACCCGCGTCAAGCAGCTCACGAACGCCGGCTGCGCCGTACTCCAACTCACCCTCACCGCCAGGTCTCAACATTTGCCGGGGACCACTTTGCTGCACCTGCCCCGGCCCTCCAGCGCCCCCGTCGCCATCGCCAAGGCGGCCACAGACGCCATCCGCCGGACACGCTGAGACAACGCAGAAGACAGAAAGCAGGAACAACAACGTGGCAGTACGCACGTCCTACAAGATCATCCACAGCTGTGGACACGAAGTGACGCACAACCTGTCCAACCGACCGGCCGACCGGCGCGCCGGATACGCCCGCTGGCTCGAAGGCCGCGACTGCACCGACTGCTGGAAGGCTGCCCGCGACTCCGACACGGAATCCAAGGAAGCCTGGCTCGCCGCCAAGCGCGCCGAGGAACAGCAGGCCGCCCGCGAGTGGGCCGAGCAGTTCGACATGCCGCCGCTCGAAGGACCCGAGAAGGCCCTCGCCTGGGGAGAGCGCTCCCGCCACCAGCTCGTCACCGCCGCGTACAGCGCACTGGTGAGCGAGGGCACCTGGGACGAGGCCGACTGGGCCGTCCTCGAAGACAAGATCCGCACCATCGCCCGCGCCGGATGGTGGATCGACCAGAGGGACGCTGAGGGCTCTGACCTGCCCGAACTCCTGGACGCCGCCGCCTCCAACGACATCGGAACAGAGAACCCGTTCCGGTAGGACGCAGGGCTGTATACCCGACGATCCCCGGTTACCGAAACCGGGGATCGTCCGGATCCTTGTTCCTCCCACCGCCTCCCCGCGCACCTCGTGGAAGGAACCCGCTGTGCCCCCATCCCGCCATCCGCATGCCCCCGGTGACATCGTCACCCCCGACCGGGACATCACCCACGCCCACTTCCGGCCCGGTGACCAGGTCGTCATCCTCAAGGGCACCTCCGGCAGCGAACTGTGGGGCGACGCCTACAAGGTCGTCACCCCCTCGTGGCACACCCCGACCGACGAGGACGGCTGGCGCCTGTACGACCCCGCCGGCGGCGAACGCACCTACATCACCGCGCACCCGCGCTACCTGGTCCACCTCTCCAGCCGCTGCCCGGACTGCCTCATCTACCAGCAGGCGCTGCGCAGTTACCTGGTCCCGCGCCTGGCCGGCGCCGACGAGGACGTCGACTGCGGCTGGTACTCGCTCACCCACCTCAACCAGGTGGTGCACGTCGCCGACGCCCGGAGCGGCCGGTGACCCAGATACTCAGCTCGGAGCGCGCCGCGGCCCTGAACGGTGCGGCCTCGGCGGCCATCGAGGCGATCACCAGGAACCAGTGGCCGACGCTGCTCGCCGAGGCTCTGCGCGAGATCGAGGCGACGTGGCAGGAGTCGGCCGAGGTATGCGCCGACATCGCCTGGCAGGCCCGCGCCGCCGGCAACAGCGCACTGGTCGCGCTCACCCCCGAGCACGTCACCGCCGCCAGTCCCGACCCCGTGATCTGGCGGACATACCGGCACCTGTACCTGACCGGTCTGCGCTATGACTTCCGCTGCCGCGACATCGAATCACTTATGAACAAGGTGCCGGTGAGCGTGCTGAACGAGGACCCTTACAGCGAAGCCCTGTACGCCTTCTCGCGGTTGGGGCAGTCTCGCTCCGACGGCCTCGCCGTACTGCACCGGGTCCTCGTGGCCGCACCCGACCACCCCAAGACCCTGCACGTCCTGCTGCACGGCGTGTGGCTGGGCACCTTTCTTCCCGGCCGAGCACCCCTGCTGCTGATGCTGGTGGGGCTGCTCCCCAAAGGCGGGCTCGACGATCCGATCGCGCTGTTCCGCATGGCCTCGGCACGGCGAGCTCTGGGCCACTATCCCGAGGCCCTCACCGCCATCGACCACGCCCTGGAACTGCTGCCGCCCGGCGAACTGGCAGTCCACGCCGACCTGGTACGCGAACGGGCGCTGATCACCACGGCGCACGATCTGGCGCTCCTCATCCCCCACCGCCCGGAACCCACCCCGTGATCATCCGTATCGGGCCGCACGACATCAACGCCGTCGGGCCGCTTACCGAAGCCCTCGGCCGTCCGGTCAGCGACCAAGAGGGCCTGACCGACCACACGGTGGTCGCCCACTCGAACAACCTGGAGGTGTACGCCTCCTTCGACGAGGGACAGATCTGGACGACCGCCGAGTTCGCCCGGCACCTGGACGACCCCAACTGGCGCCACCCCGACACCGTCAGTCCGCATGGCGACCACCGCGCCATCTGGCATGCGGATGTGCGCCTGCACCCGGCCGACCGTGAACTGACCGGCCCCGAGTGGACCGAGATCGCTCACCGAATCGCCCGCATCTCCGGCATCCAACGTCCCGGCGACGACTGCGGCTGCCGCTGGATCGCCGTGCAGGCGCAGCCCGGCCGCCTCGATCTGATCGCCAACCTCATCCGACCCGACGACACCTGGACCACGCAGCCGCACCGGCTGCCCGCACTTCTGGCCGCCGAGAGCCGGCGCATCGAAGCCGAGCTGGGCCTCATCTCGCCCCGGAGCGGCCCCGATCCGCAGCAAGCAGTCCAGCAGGCCCGGTTCGCGGGACGCACCCGACAGGCCGACACCGCCGACACCACATCTCAACTCGCCGGTCTGCTGCGACAGCTCGCCGACGAACGCACCGGCCCGCTGGCCACCGTCCGCGGCCTCGTCGAACACGCGGCCCACCGCCTTGAGGACCTGCCGGACGCCTACGGCCCGGACAGTGCACACCAGCTGGAGATGGTCGCTCGCCGCCTGTACGGCATCCAACAGAGTCTCGAGTCCATGGCCGCCGCCCTGCCGGTCGCCGCGCGACCGAGCCCGGCATGGCCAGCTCAGTCGGCCACACCGGCAATCCCGACCAGCCCTCGGCTGGCCCGCTGACCATCCGAAGGAACACCTTCTTGGCCCTTGCCGACCGCTATCTGACTCTGGGGCGCGACGTGCACTCCGGAGAGGTACTCGCCCGCGGCGGCGATCCCGAAGCCCACAGCATCCTCCAGCGATCCGGCTTCGTCCCCGTCGTCCGTCTCCACGAGACCTATCACCGGCTGCCTGTCGGCCTCGACGCAGCCGAGGAGAAACGTCTCGCCACCCGCGCCGTCGCCCGTCTGCGTGCCGTGAAGTACGGCGTCGACACCGACGACGACTTCGACACCGAGACGCGCGAGGCGCACTACCTTCCGCTCGGCTCGTCCGTCGCACACCTCGCCGAGCGGATCCGCGAAGCCACCACCAGCGACGAGGTCGCCGACGCCCTGACCGAACTCACGGCCTCCCACGACGGCGTGCTCATCGCCCTCGGCGAGGTGCTCGCGGCCACCGCCGCCTTCTATCAAGACCTCGGCCAGCCGCCTGATCCGCACACCGCGGAGCGGCTGCACTACCTCGCCGAGCACCGGCTCGCCGTCCTGTGGTCCGACCTCGCGCACATCCGCAACGACCTCGCCGACCGGCACCAGGACCATCCCCAGCGCCGTGTGTGCGCCGCCGAGGTCGGACCGGACGAGTACGAAGCCTCCGCCGTCTGCGGCTGCCCGCCGCATCCGCCGCGCCTGACCACCACCCCCGCCGCCGCGCCGGTCCCGCCCGCACCGGCACACCCGCGGCACTGAACGCCCCCTTCCCCTCCGAGGAGCCCATGCACGACCCCACCCCCGACACCAGCCTCGGCTCGTTCGCCACCGTCCTCGCCGGCGAACTGCCGGGCACCTGGACCAGCACGTACCACCCCGACCGAAGCGGCCTCGACGTCGTCACCGATGCGGTCTGGGACATGAACGAGGTCGCCGAAGCACTGGCCAAGCATCCGGTGGACCACTGCGCCGTACTGCAACGGAGCGACGGAACACGCCTGTTCGTCGCGGAACAGCCCGGCCACGCCGAGGGCTACCTCATCGCCGCGCTGGCCCCCGCCGACGCACCGGCCGAGGCATTCCGTGGCGTACGCGAGCCCGACGGAATCGCAATCGACGCCGACCCGTTCAGCGCGGCCGAACACCTCACCTTCGACCTCCTTCCCCGCTACTACGTCGCGGCCCACCAGGTCTTCAAGAACACCGAGCACCTCACGCGGGAAGCACCCACTGAAGAACGCCTGGTCATGACCTGGTCGGACGGTGCACTCGTGGTCGATGAACCCGACCGCGCCGACATCACCCGGGTACTGACCGACCACGGCTTCGTCCACGACACGGCGCGATCCGTCCTGGTCCTGCCCGGCGACGACACCGCCCGCCAGGCCGCCTCCGTACGAGCCACCGGTGAGCGGCTGTCCGCTCTGGGCATCGACACGGTGCTGCGTCATCCGCAGACGCGGCCCGCTTTGGGCACCACCCCCGTCGCACCGCCGAGCCCGTCTGTCGTATCCCCGTACCGGGGCCGATGACGCCCCGCGATGACGAGCAGCCTGTCCAACCACGCACGACGGACCGCGCTCATCCGCGACCAGGCCCGACCGCCATACCCCCAGGCACCTCGTCCGTGCCGTCCGCGCGACGGCGATAGCCCCGACCCGCACAGGAGTATCCGCCCGGGGGAAACCGTGCCGACGACGAAGGCACCGACGTCACGATCTACTTCAAGGCCCTCACCGACACCGTGCACGCCGACACCCGAACCGGCGCGCCCGAGCGCCTGCTCACCCTCCTCGACGACCTCGGGTTCGAGCGCCGGACCCTGCCCACCCCCGGGCCCGCATACGTCTGGCACGAAGCACCCGCCCACCTCGGCGAGGACGCGAAGAATCAGCTCGCTACCCACGCGGTGCCTTGGCTGCACAAGGCCGGATATGTGGTCCGTATCGACGATGACGTGTGGGACGCCGCCGCCTACACGGACGCGGCCATGGCCCTGCGCGACCACGGCGCCCCCGCCCCGCCTGCGCACCGCAGCCGCCTTGTGCGGCTCGGTTCGATGACCCTCGCTGACGAGCGCGACGTCGACGTCACCGTGTACCACAGCGACGGAACGATCTACGTCGACACTCGCGCCGCGGCCCCCGAGCCTCTCCTGGCCCTGCTTGACGGCCTCGGCCTCGACCGGCACCAGGTCGAGGACGACGTCTGGCACCAGATCCCGGACGAGACGGACGAGGTCGTCATGAAGACCATGGCCGACCGGGCTGTGCCTCTGCTGGCCCGTGCCGGATACCGGGTCGACATCGACGCGGGCCTCTTCGGCGGCACCGCCTACCGCGCCGCGCTCGCCGATCAGGCAGCACTCCGACCGCCACCGCCACCCGCCGCGCACGTACGCCGTACGCGCTGACCGCCCGGCCCCACCGGGGCCGGGCCCACCCTCCCCAGGAGCCCGCCGTCACTCACGAGCACGACCGCACACCCCCGCCCATCACCACCGGGCGCAAACCCCGCCTGGTCACTGCCCTGTTCCGTCGCTACTTGCGCGCCGTGACCGTCGGCAGCCGGGAGCGCCCCATCCCGCTGGCCGGCGGGCGCCCCGAGGCTGCCCTCGACGAAGCCCGCCGCCGCGACATGTTCCTCCTCATCGACAGCCACCGCATCCGCCACCACGACTAGAACCTCGAACCGGCCTGTTCAGGAGGCCCATGACCGACTCCAACCTCCCCTCCATACGGCTCGCGGGCGCCATCACCGCCCAGCTGGGACAGCTCCATCGCCACCTCGCCCAGGCGCCGTCGCACGAAGCCGCCCAGATCCTCGCCACCGTCCTGGACTACGACACCGGGCTCCTCGGCGAGGTCACCCACCTCGTCGAAACCGGCTCGCGCTTCGCGAGGGACCATTCCGAGCGCGGTGTCCTGCCGCCCGAGGTCTGGCTCGCCCTGGGCCGCGCCGCCAACGAACTCAACGACGTGGGCGCCGACCTCAACGAGCACACCGGCACCATCAAGCAGGTCGCCGCGCCCACCCCGCCGTCCAGCAGACCGGCCACGGTGCCGGTCGCCTCGGCGATGGTCCTCCGGCGGCGCCGGTGAAGAAGAACAAGCAGTGGGCCGGCTGGGGCCCCACCGGTCAGCAGGCCCAGCAGCACTACCTCGTCGAACCCCGCCACCTCGCCGGAGGCGGCGACCTGCGCTTCGTCACCGAGTACCTGCGCGCCTCGGGCTGGAAGGACAAGTCCAAGACCGGCGGGCCCGTCGTCTTCGACAGCCCCGACAAGTCCGTGCGCATCGGGTACGACCCGTACACCCAGCCCGGCGGCTGGACGATCAGCGGGAAGCAGAGCCGGACGGAAGGGGCGTGGCACGCCACACTCGGCCGGCAGGTCCCCGTCGAGATCGTGGCCGGAATGACCGACGCACTGACCCGGCCGCGCTCCGCACACGCCCCCAACGTGTGGGCGCCGCTGGAGGCACAAGGCTGGGAAACCGAGCGCGGACAGCACTTCACCGCCCGCAGTCCGGACGGCGACGCCGTCGTCCGCTTCCACCAGTCCGCCCCCGGACAGGCCCACTGGTGGGCCGGCGCCCGCAACGAGCACGGGACGGTATGGGAGGCGACGTTCACGCCGACCACGCCCATGCACCTGGTGCAGGCATTCAGCACCGCACTCGCCGACCCGCAGCCGGTGATGCGGCCCCTCGGCCACGTCCCGCCCTCCCAGCGAATCCGCACGACCTCGGTGTCCGTGCTGCCCTCACAGCTCAGCGCATGGCAGCAGGCCCGGATCACCGCCGCCCGCGCCGCCACCTGGGCCAGCAACACCTTCGCCAGCAACCGGGCACGTCCTCAGGGTCCCGGGGCCCGGCCGTACGCCAAGGCCGGGCGGATGCGGTGAGCCACGAGCGCTTCTACTCCCGGGTCAACGGACCCACCCTGCACCGCGTGAACGCCGTCCGCTGGCTGGACGAGGTGGCGCCGCGCCACCTGGCCGGCGGGGGCGACCCACGGCATGTGACGGAACATCTGCTCGCGTCCGGCTGGAGCAACCACTCGGTTCCGGGCTATCCGCATGTTCTGCTGGAGAGCCGAGACCGACGGTTGCACCTCACGCTGGAACCCGAAGCGGACGAGTTCCTGTCCTCCTGGCGCGTCCACCCGGCCCAGGGGCACGCGTGGTCGGCCCAGTTCGGCATCCACACCCCGGTGGAGATGATCGCGGGGTTCACCGGCGCGCTGCACAGCACGGGGCCACGGCCCGAAGAGACCGAGCTGTGGCGCCTCGCGGCCAGCCGCGGATGGACCATGCAACTGGCCGGCAGACAGCGTGCCGCCCTGTCCCCGGACAAGACCGCCTCCCTGTTCCGCGAATCCTCACTCGCCGAGAACCCCATATCGCGCTGGTCAGTTCAGGTCTCCGTACCGCTCGGCGAAGGACGGCAGCGGTGGATCTGGAACGCCTCCATCGACGAAGCCGCCCCGTCGGCAGCCCTCACCGGGTTCATCGACGCGCTCACCGACCCCGCCCCGCTGCTGCGCTCGGAAGGGCAGACACCTCAGCACACCTTTGGCTTCCTCGACTCACGCCGCAGCCCCATCACACCGGAGCAGCACCGCCTGCAGCATCTGCGGCGCCTCGAGGCCGTGCAGCGCACGGGCACGCCAGCACCACCACCCGGCCCGGCGCGCCACAAGCGACACCGCTGACCGGCGCCAGTACGGCCTCCCCTCTCCCTCGCCCAAGGACATTGATGCCCCATCCCTCCACTCCCAGCGCCGACGACATCGCGCAGGCGACAGCCGCCCTGGCGAAGGTCCAGAACTACCTGCACACCGATCCGCCTGTGGCCGACGTGCTGCCGCTGCTCTCCGTCCTCCTCGACGCGGACACCGGCGTACCCATCCTGCTCGGCGACATCCTTCGTAATGCCGCACGCCTCGTCGCCCAGGAGGCGAAGCCCGACAACGACGAGGTCCGGCTGATCGTTGACGGGCTTCGGGAAGCCGCCCAGGAGGCTACCGACTGGCACGTCCTGCACTGGGACGTACAGCGCCTGAACGCTCACTTCTCCCCGGCCACCGAGGCGTCGGCCACCCAATGAACCAGCCACAGGAGCCCCACCTGTCCTCGCCCGCTAGCCCCCGCCCGGTGCCGCCCACCGCCGACGACATCGACCACGCCCTGGACGTTCTGGACCGGCTCGCCTGGTATCTGCGCAAACCGATACTCGTCACCGACGCCCAGCCGTTGCTGGCGAAGGTACTGAACGAGGAGTGGGGCGTCCCCATGATCCTCGGTGCCCTCCTGCGCAACACCGCCCATCTCATCGAGATGCACGCACTGGGCCCGTGGCCCGTCGAGGTCCGGCACATCATCGCCAGACTGCGGGCAGCCGCCCCCGAAGTGACTGACTGCCACGACCTTCACTGGGACATCCACCGCCTGGGCGGGCTGCCGTTCGACTCGATTCTCCCCTCCGACATCCGCGCTTCGGCAGGCGAGCCGTGACCCGCCCGTACATACCCAGCCAGGCCCACGACCCCTGGTCCCGCATGTGGTGCGACACCACACCCCGCCACCTCGCCGGCCCCGGCGACCCGCGCCACATCACCCAGGCTCTGCGGGCCGCCGGGTGGAAGAACTTCGACGACCCCGACTTCCCCCATGTCGTCCTGGTCAGCCCTGACTACCAGCACTCGTTCGTCCTGGAACCCACACCCAACGCCTTCGGCCCCTGGTGGCGTATCGCCTCGACACCGTGGGGTGGATGGCACGCGTCCTTCGGCGGCAACACACCCGTCGAGATCATCGCCGGGTTCACTGACGCGCTCGTGCGCACGCCGCCCGAGGACGAACCGGACATCTGGTCAACGCTGCGAACAGCCGACTGGACCTATGAGCGCGACGAACGAGGCAACGAGCAAGCACGCCATCCGGACGGCATCACCACCCTGGAGCGGCGCGCCAACCTGACCAGCGATCACTTCGCCTGGACTGCCGAAGTCGCGCTGCCCACCGGGCTCGGCGGCCACGAACGGCTGTGGCAGGCGCACTTCGACGACCGCACCCCTCGCCACCTGCTCGCCGGTTTCGCCGCCGCCCTGGTCGATCCGGCTCCCGTTTCCCGGGGCCGCTACGACGTCCCCCACGCCCATCTGGTCACGCAGGTGGAACGCGGCGCCCAGGGCGAGCAGCTCGCCGCCGCCCACGAAGCGCGGCTGAAGACCAGCCGGGCCGCCGCCCGCAAGGCCCGCCGCAGCGCCCCACCCACCACCCAGCCGTCGACTGGCCCCGCCATCGAGGCGGCCACGTCCACCTCGCGCAGCCGCTGACCGTGCGGAGCGGCTCCGGCCGCTCCGCACCCCGCCAACCCGCACAACTGCACGCCCAAAGGCCCTCTTTGACCATCTCACTCGAACCGCCCAGCCCGGCCCACCGGCTCTATCTGAGTCAGCTCGCCGTCTACCTTCGGCACAGCCGGCAGATCCTCGCCGCCTGGGACCACTACTCCGACCGGCACTCCGACCCCGAGACGTCCCAGCCCCACGACGAGGACGCCTACGGCCGTCGCCAGCAGAAACGAGACGCCGACACCCTGTCCGCGTTCGGCCGGGTGTACTACCACGCGGACGAACTCGTGGATGTCGCCGAACGGCAGCTCGCCGCGCTGTCGCCCTCCGCGCGGACCCGGCGCTACGCCTGGCAGATCCGAGAACTGCGGGATGCCACACAGCGCCTCTATGCGGTCTACGACGACTGGCTCGCCGTACGCGCCGCGCTTCCCGACAGCGCACGCCCCGGTACGAAGGCGTACGAGGAACCGCTCGCCGAGAGCTACGCGGAAGCCTGGTCCTACCTCGACCAGTGGGCCATCCACGGGCAGGCCCTGTTCGCCGTCAACGCCCTCGCACAGCGGCAGTCAAACGCATCCGCGCCGGCCCTGCCCTCGACCGCGCCCGCGCACCAGGGCGCCGCCGCTCCGTCCAGGGTCCGGCGGTGACGGAGATGAGCGAGACCGTCGAGCAGGCGTTCATCGCCCCGCGCTACCTCGCGGGCATCGGCGATCCGGGCTGGATCACCCAGCCTCTGCACCGGGTTACGGGCTGGAGCTACGGCCACGACCCGCTGATACCGCGCGTTCTGCTCACCAGCCCGGACCAGCTCACGCAACTGCGTCTGGCGCCCGGAGATCCGGATGATCCGGACTGGTGGACCGTCCGCCATGCGCGTAGCGCGGATCAGCCCGCCTGGGCGGCCACCTTCCAGAGCCGCACCCCCGTCGAGATCATCGCCGCGTTCACCGACGCGGTGATCGACCCGTCCGGGCCGCCCACGGCTCCGCCCGACCCCTTCACTGCGTTGCAGGACGCGGGGTGGGAAACGCCCCGGCACTTCGGCGGGCTCGCGGCCCCCGACGGCATCGCCCGCGTCGAGCGGGTCGGAACTCCCGGCAGCGACCTGTGGCTGATCGAGACCACGCCATTCGTCGTGGAGCCCACGATCTGGCGAGCCGTGTTCACCGGCACCACGCCCCTACACCTGATCGCCGCCGTGACGCAGGCGCTCGCAGAACCCGCGCCCATCAGGCGCGACCCGCGCCGCATCCCGGGCTGGGCCCGCGACCGCATGACCGTGGACACCCGCCACGTCCCCGCGACGGACGTCGCCTTCGCTCTGGAGCGACGCATCAGCGCCCTCGCCGAGCGGCACCACCGCGTGACCGGCGTTGCCCCCGCGCCGCCCGGACCGGCGCCAGGCCGCATCCGCTGACCGGCCCGTCGCGGCCGGCCCTCTTCCTACCTCGTACCTGGAACAGCCCTTGCCTCAGCCCAACTCCACGTCTACCGACGGCTACGACCTTGCCTTCCGCGCCCTGGGCGTCATCCTCGCCGTCGCGGTGCCCTTGGCCAACCTCGCCTGGCTCGGAGGCAATCTCACCTCCTGGGCCACGCATGCAGGGCCCGGCGCCCCGTACCAGCCGGTGCAAGCCCTGCTGCATCCCGATCAGCTATGGCCTGACCTGGGAGAAACGTCCCTTCTCCTCGGCGCGCGGATCCTGCCGGGCGCGGTGCTCATTGCCCTCGGCATCACCGCTGCCGTGCTCTACAAGCGGCACCGGGGCGGCGGCAACGGCCGTAAGAAGCGCGTCGCCGGCATGGCCAAGCAGAAGGACATCGAGCCACTGCTGTCCAAGGCGATCACCGCCAAGGCACGTTCCCTTCGGCCGAGTTTGAAGGACGCCAAGCAGCTCGACGCAGCCGACACCGGCATCCTCCTCGGCAACCTCCAGGGCACCAAGCACGAGGTGCGCATGGGGTATGAGGACGTCGCCGTCGCGATCATGGCACCCCGATCCGGCAAGACGACCAGCCTGGCGATCCCCTCGATCCTCAACGCGCCCGGCCCGGTCCTGCTCACCTCGAACAAGGCCGCAGGCGATGCCTACACCGCGACCTTGGATGCGCGGGCGGCCGTCGGCCGGACCTGGTCGATGGACCCGCAGCAGATCGCCCACGCGGAGCGGGCCATGTGGTGGAACCCCTTGGCCGATGCCAAGACCCTCGACGGCGCAGGGCGGCTGGCCGGGCACTTCCTCGCCGCGAGCGTGGACGCGTCCCAGCAGGGCGACTTCTGGTCCAAGGCCGGCAGCAACATCCTCTCGCAGCTGTTCCTGGCCGCGGCCCTCGACGAGCGGCCGATCACCGATGTGATGGCCTGGCTCGCCTTCCCCGCCGACCGCACCCCGCTCGACATCCTGCGCGACCACAAGTTCGCCGCGGTCGCATCCCAGCTCAAGGGCACCGTCGAAGGCCCGCCGGAAACCAGGGACGGCATCTACGAGACGGCCCGCCAGTACGCCGCCGCTCTCCTCAACACCGAGATCGCCGCCTGGGTGACCCCGCAGAAGGACGTCCCGGAGTTCACGCCGAGGACGTTCGTCACCTCGACGGACACCCTCTACCTGTTGTCCAAGGACGGCGGCGGCGGAGCCTCTGCGCTCATCGCCGCGTGCGCCGACTCGGTGATGCGGGCCGCGACCGCGCAGGCCGAGCGTGCCGGCGGACGCCTGGACCCGCCGATGCTCGCGATCCTCGACGAGGCCGCCAACGTCTGCAAAATCTCAGACCTTCCCGACCTGTACTCCCACTTGGGCTCGCGCGGCATCATCCCGATCACCATCCTGCAGTCCTACCGGCAGGGCCAGAAAGTGTGGGGCGACGCGGGCATGGACGCCATGTGGTCAGCCTCCACCATCAAGGTCATCGGCAGCGGTATCGACGACCCGGACTTCGCCGACAAGCTGAGCAGGCTGATCGGCGACCACGATGTCGAGACGACCTCCACCTCGACCTCGGAGTCCGGCAAGTCCACCTCGGTGTCCATGCGGCAGGAACGCATCCTGGCCGCCGACGCCATCCGCGCGCTGCCCAAGGGCACCGCGCTCGCGTTCGCCACCGGCATGCGCGCGGCCATGCTCGACCTGCGCCCCTGGTATCTCGAGCCCGGCGCCGACGCGCTCTCCGCCGCCTCCGCCCTCGCCTCCAAGGGCATCACCGCCCGCGCCATCGCCAAGGCCGCCCCGAAGCAGAGCGACTTCGGCCCGGCCGCCTGAGCACCTCCGAGACCGACAGCCGTACCTCACCTGACGGGAGCACGTTCCATCCACCCCCACCCGACCTCGTGGCGGCGCGTGTGACCGAGCCGCCTGCCGATTCCCTGCTCTTCGACATGGCGCCACCGCCCACGCCCGTCGAACGGCTCCTTCACCTGGCCGACCAGTACACCCAGCACAACGACGCGCTCGACCTTGTTCTGCGCGGCGCCGCTCCGCCTGCCGATGCGCACGCCGCCTCCGCGCAGCGTCTGGCCACCGACACCCAGTCGGCCATCAAGGCGATCCACGGCGAAAAGCTCTATGAGAGCGTCGAGTTGAACGAGACCGTCATGCGTCTGAGGCAGCTCGCCTTCCTGGCCGGTGCCTGCGTGGACCTCCACGTCAGCGCCGCGCGCGAGCTGACCGCACTGGCCCCGGAAGCTGCTGTCGGCTGCGCCGTGACGCTCGCCGGCGAGACCCGGCGGCGCCGCGGGGCGAGCGCACCGGCCCCCGACGACCGGCTGACCTCCCTGCACCGCACGGCCCTGGCCGAGATCGCCGGCGGGCACGTCGTGGCCAGCAGCTCACTGGGCCGCGAGTTCACCCGCTCCCGCGAGCCCAAGGTACTGATGAGCACCCTGCGCGCCCTGGAGACCAAGGGCCTGGCCGAACGAACCGCCCACACGGCGCCCGCCGCCTACGTCGGCGGCCCACCCCTGGACCGCGTACACCTCACCTCGGCCGGCATAACCGCCCTCGCCTCGGTCATCGACGCGCCTCCCGCCGGGCCGCGCACCGCACCCGGCACCACACCCCGCCCCTTGCCCACCGCCACGCAGGCCACCACCCGAAGCCGCTGAAACAGCACAGGAGCCATCCCATCCACACGCCCCCACTCGACCTCCACGAACAGGTCGGACAGATCAGACAGTTGGCGTCCGACTTCGAAGCCCTCAAGGCGCGCGTGCGCGACATCTCCTACACCCCCGGCACCGACGCACTGCGCCACATCAGCCCCCTGCTCCTGCAGGCACAGGACCTCACGGCCACCGCCCTGGTGCGCCTGACCGCCCTCGACAACAGCACGTACACGAACATCGCCGGCAGCCGGGCCAGCCTGGAGCTGATGGCCTCGGTCGTGTCCTCGTCTTCGCTCGCCGGCACCGACCTGGCCCACGTGGTGCTCGCCAACCCCTACGAGGGCACGCAGTTCGCCGGATACCCGGCCGACAACGAGGCGGTGCGCACCGTCCGCCATGCCGAGGCCATCCCGCAGATGAACAGCCACCTCGACGATGCCGTCCACCAGCTCGACCTGTGCGCCACCGGCTGCCACTACCTCGCCCACGGCATCACCGAGGACCTGACCGCCGCGCAGGAACACAAGACTGCGGTCGCACAGCAGACGGCAGGCCCCACGCTGACTCCCACCCAGCACGACGCCCTCACCGCCCTGAACGGCGGGGGCTACCTGTACGAGAGCACCACGCGCGGACTGGGCGTAACCCGCGTCACCACCAACGACGGCACCCGCGTCTCCATCGCCACCTATCGGGCTCTGGCAAAGCGCGGACTCGTCACCCACGACACCAGCACTTCCCTGTGGGCGGGAGGGCAGAAGATCTCCGTCACCGAGCAGGGGCAGCAAGCCCTGGCCCAGCCGCGCCCGGCCGCTCGGCTTGCGACTCAAGTGGCCGCCGGACCCAAGACCGTGGTCGCGCAGGGAGCCCGTCGGTGACCGCGTACGGACCCGACGACCGGGTCATGGTCTCCCCGCGGTACATGGCCGGATCCGGCAACCGGCTCGCCGACACGATCGGCCCGCTGATCCACCTCTTCGGCTGGACTCCGCAACATGACGCCGCCACCGGACACGTCAAAATCGACAGCCCCGACGGCAGCGTGTTCGTCGACTTCGACCCCATCCACCCCCTCGGACAGTGGTGGACGATCACACACCACGAGCCTTACTGGGAAGCGCAGTTCAGCAGGCAGACGCCCCTGGAGGCCGTCGCCGCCGTCACCCAGGCTCTGCCCCAGCTGCTCGGCGACACCCGGCACGCCGAGCGCATCCCGATCACGCAGATGCCTTTGGACCAGATCGCCGCACTCAACGACTGGTCCGTCGAGGACAGATCCCTCACCTCACCCGACTGGTACTGCCAGCTCATCCACACGCCCGACGAGGACATCGCTTGGCGGGCCTGGCACGCCTTCTTCGAGAAGCAGCCGCTGGCCACCTTCACCAGCGACGCCCCCGAGGCACTCGTGCGGAACTTCTTCACCCACCTGGCCACTGACGCAGCGGTGGAGCGGGCTTTCGCCGACGTGCCCCTCAGCACACGGCACGAGCACAGCAACCTGATCACCCCGGTTCGCGGAGCCGCGATCAACCCCCATGTCGATCACGCTCTCGCGCAGCTCTCCCGCCCTCGCCGCCGCTGACCGCCCCATGCCCCGGAGCCACCCCTGCCCGAAAAGATCGCCTCCCTTGAACCGGCCGAACAACTCCTCGCCCTGGCTGCCGACTTCACCCGCTTCCACGACCTGCATCTGCGACATGCGGTCAACGGGAACCGGCCCGCCGACATCCTGGCCACCCAGACGGCCGGCGCCCAAGCCCTGGCCAACTCGGCCCTGGACATCGTCACCACGCTCAACACGGAGTCGATGTACCACAGCCCCGTCATCCGCGCCGTGTACGCCCGGATCCGCCAACTCGCTCACCTGGCCACGGACGCAGCCGACCACCTCATCGACGCCGACGACATCCTCATCCACGCCCAAGCGGGACTGCCCATGGAGCTGGGCGACGGCTTCCTGGCCGTCCCCAGCGAGCAGGACGCCCGCCAGGAGATCGGCCACCGCTTCACCCTCGTTGCCGAGCTCACCGCTCTCGGCGCCTTTGACGCCGTGGCGACCGCCGAACAGTACGTTGCCGAACGCCGTCACTACGGCTACCTCCCCGAGCACCAGCCGCCCGCGCTGTCGCGCACCCAGAGCAGCACGCTGCACGCCGTCGCCCGCGGGGACGTGACCATCAGCGACGGCCGGCCATACCACCGCCGCGAGGGCGTCCGCTTCAGCATCAGCACCATCCGCGCCCTGGAAACCCGGGGGCTGATCACGCGCGAGGACTGCCAGCTGTGGCTGGTGGACGAGCGTGTGCACCTGAGCCCGGCCGGGCGCCGCGATCTCGCAGCCTCCTTCGCACACCCCCGGCCCCCCGCCCTGGCCACCACGCGCCCCGCCTCTCACCGGCCCACCGCCTCCACGACCCGCGCCCGCTGAACCAGGAGAGCCTCACGTCCTCCGATATCCCCACCGTGCACGACTTCGCTCGTGCGCTCGCCGACCAGATCCCCGGCGCCGCTCCCCGCGACGTCACCGTCAACTTCGCCGTCCGGCGCCAGGCCGCGGCCCAGCACGGCTACCGCTCCCGCGGCGGCCCCGTGACCGTCTATGCCCAGGCCCTGCACGCCCAGCTCTATGGGCTGCCCCTGGGCGACGAGCCGCTGCCCGCCGACCTCGGTGGGCTGCTGCAAGCCGCGCACGCCACCGATGATCCGGATCAGCAGGCCGCAGTGCTGCAGCAGCTCGCCGAACAATTGCGCAACGCCGCCGAGATCCTCGAATGGGCCCGCAACCACGCCCACTGGCGCCGGCTCCCCGACTCCGCGTGGGAATGGCTGCGCGACGCCACCGACCACACGCGCGACCTCGCCGATGGCCTCGACGCCGTCCATCCCGCCTTCGCCGACGATCCGCCGGCCCTCGCATCGCCACCGCAGCCCACTGCTCCCCGGACAGCGCGAAGCACCGTCGCCGCACCGCCCACCGCACAGGCCATCCGTCGCCGCTGACCGGCCCCTCTCCACCTCGAAGGACACGCCCTGGCCACCGCCAACCCCCTCCACACCCGCCTCGCCCAACCCTCCTGCGCGCTCGGAGTGTTCATTCCCGCCGGCGTCCATGAGCCGGACGTCCAGCGCCGCCAACTCGACCACCTCGCCCACGCCGGGGCCGACCTGTTCGAGATCGGCCTGCCCTGCGCGAACCCCGCCCTCGATGGCCGCCTCATCCGATCCGCCTACCAGCGCGTACTGGTCAAGGGGAACGTTCTGGACCGCACCGCCCGCGCCGTCGCACACGCCGCGTCGCTGCGCCCGACGGTGGTCATGACGTACTGGGGCCCCGTCCGCCGCCACGGCCCCGAGCGTCTGGCCCGCCTGCTCGCGGACGCGGGCGCTGCGGGGATCATGGTCGTCGACCTGCCCCGCAGCGAAGCGCTCCGCTGGCATCACGCTGCCCACGACGCCGGCCTGAGCACTCCGCATCTCATCCCGCGCGCCACCACGGACGCCGACCTTCCCTCCGCAATCGAGGGTGCGTCCGGCTGGCTCTACGCACCCGCGAGCGACGGCCTCACCGGCTTCCAAGGCCCCCTCGACCTGACGGCCCTCGAAGCCTTCACCCGGCGGCTGCGCACCGCGAGCGCGCTCCCCGTGGTCTCGGGGGTGGGTATCTCCAGCCCCGACCTCGCGGCCCGCGTGGCGCCCCTGGCCGATGCCGTCGTCATCGGCACGCCCATCGTCCAGGCCCTGCTCTCGGATCCGGCCCCCGCTGCCGCAGTGACCGCCGCGTTCGCCCAGGCCCTCCAGCCCTCCATCGGCACGGCCCACGATGCCTGACACCGCCGACCTCCACGAGGCTCTCGATCAGATCGCGGCAGACGCATACGCGCTACAACAGCGCCTGCGCAGCAGCCCCATCGACTGCACCCAGGTGCTGACGACTCGGGTCGTCGAGGCACAGGCGCTCGCCACCGCCGCACTCCAGCTCTTCCCCGATCTGGAGCGGGAACCAGCGCGCGACCAGGCGCATCTGCTCCGCCTCGACCAGCTGGCCCGCGCCGCCAAGGCCGCCCAGGACGCCGGGGCGGAACTGACCGCGGCACTGGCCCGCGCCATCGAGAACGAGCGCCGCCGACGCGACGCCACGACCTCTCCGCCCGTGCTCCTGCGCCCCACACCGCAGCAGTTCGTCACCTCCGCCGCCGACCTGCTCGACGGGCTCCTCTCCCCGCAATGGGAACAGCCCCGGCCATCCGCCACGCCCGTCCCGCCAGTGCGGTGAAGCGCCCCCAGCCCTCACACCCCTCAGGACCGACCATCACCGAACAGCCTCAGTTCCGCGCCCTGTCCCTGGGCGCGGGCGTCCAGTCCAGCACCCTGCTCGCCCTGTCCGCCGAGGGCATCCTCCCCAAGGTCGATTACGCGATCTTCGCCGACACCGGATGGGAACCCCGCTCGGTATACGCGCACCTCGACCGACTGGAGCGCGAGATCGCCGCTCCGGCCGGCATCCCCGTCCTGCGCGTGTCCACCGGCAACATCCGCGACGACGCCCTCGACCCCGATCACCGGTTCGCCTCCATGCCGCTCTACATCCTCAACCAGGACGGCAAGGCCGGGATGACCCGTAGGCAGTGCACCGGCGAGTACAAGATAAAGCCGATAAAGCGACAAGTCCGCGAACTCCTCGGCTACCCCTACCCCGCACGCATCCCGAAGGAGATGTACGTCGAGCAGTGAGCTCTTTCCAAGCTGGTGACGATGACCGCGAGTTGGACGGGTCTGCACAACGACGAAGCCCCTGGTAGACGGGTTCTCGACCAAGATCACCCGTGTCTGCCAGGAGCTTCATGTGCTTGTCTACCCGTCGGCGATTGATCTGTCCAGCCGCACCCTGCGGTTCCTGACCGGACGGCTGGAGGCCAGGCGGCGGGAGATCGGGACGCGTTGGCGACGCCTTCCCGCCTCGCGACAGGCCCTGCTCGCCCTGGCCCACCTGCGATGCGGTGACACCTACGCCCAGCTTGCCGCCGGGTTCGGCGTCGGGATCGCGACCGTCTACCGCTACATACGCGAAGTCGTCGAGGCCCTGGCCGGCCTTGCCCCGTCCCTGGACGAGGCGATGCGGACGATCCGGGAGAAGGCGTTCGTCATCCTCGACGGCACCCTCCTGCCGATCGACCGCATCGCCGCCGACACCCCGTACTACTCCGGGAAGCACAAGCGCCACGGCATGAACGTGCAGGTCCTCACCGATCCGTTCGGACGGCTGCTCTGGGCCTCACCGGCGCTGCCCGGCTCGACCCACGACCTGACCGCCGCGCGACATCACGGGATCATCGAAGCCCTCACCGAAGCAGGACTCAGGTGCTGGGCGGACAAGGCGTACCAAGGCGCCGGCGGACCCGTCCGGGTCCCGTTCCGGGGCCGCCGCCTCAAGAGATGGAAGCGCCGCCACAACACCACCCACGCCAAGATCCGCTGCCTCGGCGAGCAGGCCATGGC
>NZ_JAAGNI010000493.1 GCF_010550605.1 Streptomyces sp. SID9727 | reverse complement strand
AAGAATAATGATGATCTGATTGGTTCTGCTGTACAACTACGGAAATTGAAGGAAACTAACCCTCACATTGATGTAGATCAGCTAGCTATGGATGCCTTTACGCAACGAGTGCAGAAAAAACCAAGTTCGGAGCCTGTCTATGACGTGATTACGCCTCAACATGGGCAAGCTTTGTCTGTAGCGATGGACGTTTCATACCCTCTCTCAATACATATACCTGACTATGAGAAGAGCCTAATATACGTAGAGGCTAAGACAAGGGACATGA
>NZ_JAAGNI010000331.1 GCF_010550605.1 Streptomyces sp. SID9727 | reverse complement strand
GGGGTGAGTGCGGCGGCGTTCTTCCACTTGGCGTGGGCGCGGGTGGCCGCTGCGACCACGGGCCAGACCCACCCGGTCTTCGGTACTGTCCTCCTCGGGCGGATGGACGCCGGCGATGCGTCGTACCGGACCCCGGGTCTCTATATCAACACCCTCCCGATCCGTGTCGACGCGACCCAGTCTCTGGTCGCTGGTCTCGGTGCGGTGCAGGTGCAGTTGGGTGAGCTGCTGGCGCACGAGCACGCGCCGCT
>NZ_JAAGNI010000293.1 GCF_010550605.1 Streptomyces sp. SID9727 | reverse complement strand
GGCCGCGCCGCCCGCCCGGCCGGGGCAGCCCGCGCAGCCGGTCGCCGGGGACGCGACCGGCTGGTCCATGGACGAGCGCCTGTACAACCAGGTGTGGGGCATGTTCGAGGACCTGGCCCGGGCCGTCGCCGCCTACCGCAGCGCCGTCGACTTCGCCGAGTCCCGGATGGACCAGGAGCTGGAGCGCGCCCTGTCCGACCCGCGCAGCCGCATCGGGGGAGCGGGCGACCGGGCCCGCGAGGAGGCCCGCGCCAAGCGCGACGAGCTGACCGGCCGCGCCCGGGAGTCCCTGGACCGCGACCTCGCCCAGCTCGCCGCCGAGTCCGCCGTCGTGGAGCCCGCGCTCCCGGCCCCCTACGCGGGCTGGGACAACCCCGTCTGGCACGGCCACCGGGTGCCGATGGAGATCCCCATGGCGCTGCGCATCGGCGACCTCCACCTCCCGGAGCGGGCCGACCTGCGCATCCCGCTCCTCGTCCGGCTGCCGCTGGAACGGGGCATGTGGATCGACAGCGGGCGCACGGCCTCCGAGGCCGCCGCGCTGACCGGCACGGACCAGCTGCGCCGGCTGGCGATGGAGACCGCCGTGCTGCACGCGGCCCGCCTGCTGGCGGTCTACCCGCCGAACGAGTTCACGGTCCACGTCATCGACCCGGCCGGTTCGGCCGCCGGCGCGCTCGCCCCGCTGGTCCGCTCCGGGGTGCTGCCCTCGCCGCCCGCCGCCGGGGCCCAGGGCGTCTCCGCGGTCCTCGCCCACCTCACCCGGCGGGTGGACCTCGTGCAGATGGCGATCCGGGCCGGTGCCGCCGACTCGCTGCCGCCGGACGTGGACCCGGCCGAGCAGCTGCTGATCGTCAACGACTTCCCGCACGGCTTCGACGACCGGGCGGTGACCCAGCTCCGCTACCTCGCCGACGAGGGGCCCTCGGTGGGCGTCCACCTCATGATGGTCGCGGACCGGGAGGAGGCGTCCGAGTACGGCCCGGTCCTGGACCCGCTGTGGCGCTCGCTGCTCCGGGTCACCCCGGTCGCCGACGACCATCTGGCCGACCCCTGGGTCGGCCACGCGTGGACGTACGAGCCGCCCAGGACGCCGCCGGGGAGCGCGGTCCTGGACCAGGTGCTGGAGCGGGTGGCCCACGCCCGCCGCACCGGGTCCCGCTGAGCCGCCGCTCGTCCCCGTACAGCGCGGCAAGTCCTCGTCAAGCATGAGGCAAAGCGCCTCCGACCTGCGCTTTTGGAGATTTTTTAGGCTTCTCTTTACCTTTCTTTGGTATTTCCTGTACCGTTCATGGAGCGGAGGGGAGTACTCCCATACGCGGCGTTCCCGTCAGTACGGACTGTGACCGGTCCCGGGGCGCCGGCCCGGTGCGCAGCCCGCGCGCCCGGTGGAAGAGACCTCCGGCAGCGACGACGCTGATCAGTAGCCCGTAGCGAACTGCCGGAGGCGCAGTGGACGTTTCATGGACCCTCTGGGCGCTGACCATCTTTGGTCTGTGCGCCCTCATCGCCGTCGACTTCTTCATCGGGCGCAAGCCCCATGACGTGTCGACCAAGGAAGCCGGGATCTGGACGATCGTCTGGATCGTGCTGGCCGCCCTCTTCGGCCTCGGGCTGCTCGTCTTCGGCGAGAGCCAGGCATCGGGCGAGTTCTTCGCCGGCTACATCACCGAGAAGTCGCTCAGCGTCGACAACCTCTTCGTCTTCGTGCTGATCATGGCGAAGTTCTCGGTGCCCTCCCACCTCCAGCAGCGGGTGCTGCTGATCGGTGTGCTGATCGCGCTGGTACTGCGGGCGGTCTTCATCGCCGCGGGCGCCGCGGTCATCGCCAACTTCTCGTGGATCTTCTACATCTTCGGCGCGTTCCTGATCTACACCGCCTGGAAGCTCATCCAGGAGGCGCGGGCCGACGACGAGGACGAGGAGTTCGAGGAGAACCGCCTCCTGAAGAGCATCGAGCGCCGCTTCGGCGTCTCCGACCGGTACCATGGCACCAAGCTCTTCATCCGCACCAACGGCAAGCGCGTCATGACCCCGCTGATGGTGGTCATGCTCGCCATCGGCACCACCGACGTGCTGTTCGCGCTGGACTCCATCCCGGCGATCTTCGGCCTCACCCAGGACCCGTACATCGTCTTCACCGCCAACGCCTTCGCCCTGATGGGCTTGCGCCAGCTGTACTTCCTGATCGGCGGTCTGCTGGAGAAGCTGGTCCACCTCAGCTACGGGCTGTCGGTGATCCTCGGCTTCATCGGCGTCAAGCTGGTGCTGCACGCGCTGCACGAGTCCGGGGTGCACGTCCCCGAGATCTCCATCCCGGTCTCGCTCGGCGTGATCTGCGGGGTGCTGATCATCACCACGATCACCAGCCTCATGGCCAACAGGAAGAAGGCCGAGGCGGAGGCCCGGGAGGCGAAGACCGGCGACCGCGTCTAGCCGCTGCGGTACGGGGACGGACGGCCCCGCCTCACCAGCCCCGGGCGCGCCACTCGGGCAGGTGGGGCCGTTCGTCCCCCAGCGTGGTGTCGCGCCCGTGGCCCGGGTAGACCCAGGTCTCGTCCGGCAGGGGCGCGAAGAGCTTGGTCTCCACGTCGTGCAGCAGGCTCGCGAACGCCTCGGGGTCCTTCTGCGTGTTGCCGACGCCGCCGGGGAAGAGGCAGTCCCCGGTGAACAGGTGCGGCGCTCCGTGCGGGTCGTCGTACAGGAGGCTGATGGAGCCCGGGGTGTGACCGGTCAGTTGGCGGGCGGTGAGCGCCACCTCGCCCACCCGGATCGTGTCGCCGTCCTCCACCAGGACCTCCGTCGGCACCTCGATGCCCTCGGCGTCGAACCGGCCCGCGTAGGTGCGCGCCCCGGTCGCCGCGACCACCTCGCCCAGCGCCCGCCAGTGGTCGCGGTGCCGGTGGGTGGTGACGACGGAGAGGATCGAGTCGTCACCGATCAGCCGCAGCAGCGTCCCGGCCTCGTCGGCCGCGTCGATCAGCAGCTGCTCGCCGGTGGCCCGGCAGCGCAGCAGATAGGCGTTGTTGTCCATCGGGCCGACGGCGACCTTCGAGATCATCAGATCCGTCAGCTCGTGCACGTCGGCGGGCCCGCCGACCCTGACCGCTCCGCTGTACGTCATGTTCCTCAGCCTATAGCGGGGGCGGCGGCCTACAGCGGGGGCAGTGCCGGAAGCGGTCCGCCCTCGACCCTCAGGGCCGAGCCGTCGCGCCGCCCGCTGAGCCAGCCCAGCAGCTCGGGCGCCGTGCCCCGGACCCCGACCGGTCCCCCCTCCGCGCCGCCACCGGTCGTCCACACCCGCCCGGTGTCGTCGGCCACCGCGGTCGACACGACCTCCGGGTGCCCGGCGAACCGCTCGGCCAGGAAGTCGATCTCCCGTGCCGTGAACTCGTCCGGCAGGTCCTCCAGCTCGTAGCCGACGCCCAGGTCGACGTGGTGCAGCTCCACCTCGACGCGGCGCCGGAACGGCACGCGGGAGGCGGAGTCCGTCACACCGTTGCGCAGGGTCACCGTGCGCGACCAGTCCCCGGGCTCGGCCGCCGCCTCGACGAAACGGGCCGCGCTGGCGGTCAGGTCGGCCAGCTGCGCCACATGGGTCCGGGGGGCGTCCCGCTCGATGTCGCGGTCGCGGGTTTCGCTGTCTGCGTACATCGGCAGCCCGCGGAGAACATTTGCGAGCGCGTCGGCGTTACGTGAGACGTGCGCGATGACATGGCCGCGGCTCCAGCCCGGCAGCCGTGACGGCTCGGACAGCGCCGCGTCGCTCAGTCCTTCGGTGGCTCCCAGCAGTCGATCCGTCGCTTCCCGGAGTGCTGCCAGGTCGTGCGCATGATCAGTCATGGGGCCGAGCCTAGCCCCGACCACTCGTTCGGGTGAAGGAGTTCTCAGCCGTCCGCAATTCGAATGTGCGTGCTATACGCTCGAAGTCGAAAGCTTCGTACACCGCTGTGGCGCCCCCCATACCCTGGGCGAGGGGCTCAGTTCCCCCGCTTCTCTCTAGAAAGGTGCGGACCGGCGTGGCCGACCGTCTCATCGTCCGTGGCGCTCGCGAGCACAACCTCAAGAACGTCTCGCTCGACCTCCCCCGCGACTCCCTCATCGTCTTCACCGGGCTCTCCGGGTCGGGCAAGTCGTCGCTCGCGTTCGACACGATCTTCGCCGAGGGCCAGCGGCGCTACGTGGAGTCGCTCTCCTCGTACGCGCGGCAGTTCCTCGGCCAGATGGACAAGCCGGACGTCGACTTCATCGAGGGCCTGTCGCCCGCCGTCTCCATCGACCAGAAGTCGACCTCGCGCAACCCGCGCTCGACGGTCGGCACCATCACCGAGGTCTACGACTACCTCCGGCTGCTCTTCGCCCGGATCGGCAAGCCGCACTGCCCCGAGTGCCACCGCCCCATCTCGCGCCAGTCGCCGCAGGCCATCGTGGACAAGGTCCTCGGCCTGCCCGAGGGCAGCCGCTTCCAGGTGCTCTCGCCGCTGGTGCGCGAGCGCAAGGGCGAGTTCGTGGACCTGTTCTCCGACCTCCAGACCAAGGGTTACAGCCGCGCCCGGGTGGACGGCGCAACGATCCAGCTCTCCGAGCCGCCCACGCTCAAGAAGCAGGAGAAGCACACCATCGAGGTCGTCATCGACCGCCTCACCGTGAAGGACAGCGCCAAGCGCCGGCTGACGGACTCCGTCGAGACCGCGCTCGGCCTCTCCGGCGGCATGGTCGTGCTCGACTTCGTGGACCTCCCCGAGGACGACCCCGAGCGCGAGCGGATGTACTCGGAGCACCTCTACTGCCCGTACGACGACCTCTCCTTCGAGGAGCTGGAGCCGCGCTCGTTCTCCTTCAACTCCCCGTTCGGCGCCTGCCCCGACTGCACCGGCATCGGTACGCGCATGGAGGTCGACCCGGAGCTGATCGTCCCGGACGAGGAGAAGTCCCTGGACGAGGGCGCCATCCACCCCTGGTCCCACGGCCACACCAAGGAGTACTTCGGCCGCCAGATCAACGCCCTGGCCGAAGCCCTCGGCTTCCGTACGGACATCCCCTGGGCCGGGCTGCCGCAGCGCGCCAAGAAGGCCCTGCTGCACGGCCACAAGATCCAGACCGAGGTCCGCTACCGCAACCGGTACGGGCGCGAGCGCGCCTACACCACCCCGTCCTTCGAGGGCGCCGTCCAGTTCGTCAAGCGGCGGCACTCCGAGGCCGAGAGCGATTCCAGCCGGGAGCGCTTCGAGGGGTACATGCGCGAGGTCCCCTGCCCGACCTGTGAGGGCACCCGGCTCAAGCCGATCGTCCTCGCGGTCACGGTGATGGAGAGGTCCATCGCCGAGGTCTCCGCGATGTCCATCAGTGAGTGCGCCGAATTCCTCGGCCGTCTCAAGCTGAACGCCCGCGACAAGAAGATCGCCGAGCGGGTCCTCAAGGAGGTCAACGAGCGGCTGAAGTTCCTGGTCGACGTCGGCCTGGACTACCTCTCGCTGAACCGCGCCGCGGGCACCCTGTCCGGCGGCGAGGCCCAGCGCATCCGGCTCGCCACGCAGATCGGCTCCGGCCTCGTCGGCGTGCTCTACGTGCTGGACGAGCCCTCCATCGGACTGCACCAGCGCGACAACCACCGGCTGATCGAGACCCTGGTCCGCCTCCGGGACATGGGCAACACGCTCATCGTCGTGGAGCACGACGAGGACACCATCAAGGTCGCCGACTGGGTGGTCGACATCGGCCCCGGCGCCGGTGAGCACGGCGGCAAGGTCGTCCACTCCGGCTCGCTCAAGGAACTGCTGGCCAACGACAAGTCGGTCACCGGGCAGTACCTGACCGGCAAGCGGTCGATCCCCGTGCCCGAGGTGCGGCGGCCCGTGGACCCCTCGCGGCTGCTCACGGTGCACGGCGCCCGGGAGAACAACCTCCGGGACATCGACGTCTCCTTCCCGCTCGGCGTGCTGACGGCCGTCACCGGCGTCTCGGGCTCCGGCAAGTCGACGCTGGTCAACGACATCCTCTACACCCACCTGGCCCGCGAGCTGAACGGCGCCAAGTCGGTACCCGGCCGGCACACCCGGGTCGACGGGGACGACCTGGTCGACAAGGTGGTGCACGTCGACCAGTCGCCCATCGGCCGTACGCCCCGGTCCAACCCGGCCACGTACACCGGCGTCTTCGACCACGTCCGCAAGCTCTTCGCCGAGACGATGGAGGCCAAGGTCCGCGGCTACCTGCCGGGCCGGTTCTCCTTCAACGTCAAGGGCGGCCGCTGCGAGAACTGCTCCGGCGACGGCACCATCAAGATCGAGATGAACTTCCTGCCCGACGTGTACGTCCCGTGCGAGGTCTGCCACGGTGCGCGCTACAACCGGGAGACCCTGGAGGTCCACTACAAGGGGAAGTCCATCGCGGAGGTGCTGGACATGCCCATCGAGGAGGGCCTGGAGTTCTTCGAGGCCGTTCCCACGATCGCCCGCCATCTGCGCACGCTCAACGAGGTCGGCCTCGGATACGTGCGGCTCGGCCAGTCCGCGCCGACGCTCTCCGGCGGTGAGGCCCAGCGGGTCAAGCTCGCCAGCGAGCTCCAGAAGCGCTCCACCGGCCGCACCGTCTACGTCCTGGACGAGCCGACCACCGGTCTGCACTTCGAGGACATCTCCAAGCTGATCAAGGTGCTCTCCGGCCTGGTCGACAAGGGGAACTCGGTGATCGTCATCGAGCACAACCTCGATGTCATCAAGACCGCTGACTGGGTGGTCGACATGGGCCCCGAGGGCGGCAGCGGCGGCGGCCTGGTCATCGCCGAGGGCACCCCGGAGTTCGTGGCGGGCGCCCCCGCCAGCCACACCGGGAAGTTCCTCCAGGACATCCTGGACGCCGACCGGATCAGCGAGGCCGCCGTCCCGGCCGCCCGCAAGCCGGCGGGCAGGAAGGCCGTGAAGAAGACGGCCGCTTCGAAGCCGGCCTCGGCCACCAGGACGGCCACGGCGAAGACGGCCAAGAAGACGGCCGCCAAGAAGACGGCCCGCGCCCGGAAGAGCTGACCCCGGGACACGCGGTACGAGGCGGCGGCCCCCCACGACAGGGGCCGCCGCCTCGCCGCGTTCCCGCCCGGCCGTCCCTCCGACCGGCCGGGGCGGCCACGACCGACCACGACCGGCCCGCGCGCGGGACCGTCCGTCTCCGCCGGTATCGTCGGTTACGTCACCGATGCCGCGGCCACCCCCGGGCAGCTCCGGCACGGTCCCCGATCTGACCGCCCGACCCGTGGAGACCGCATGTCCGGCCAGCCCGCCGCCCGCCGCACCGTGCTGAAGGGCGCCGCTCTCGCGGGCGTCGCCGGGCTGGGAGCCGCCGCCTGCTCGACCGACTCGAAGCTCGGCCACGCCCAGACGCCGACCCCCACCGCCCCCGTCGAGCTCGGCGCGCCCGACGAGATCCCCGTCGGCCAGTCCAAGCTCTACCGCGAGCAGCGCGTCGTCGTGACCTGCCCGGCGAAGGGGGAGTTCAAGGCGTTCAGCGCCCAGTGCACCCACGCCGGCTGCCTGCTGGACAAGGTCGAGAAGAACGAGGGCCACTGCCCCTGCCACGGCAGCCGCTTCGACACGACGACCGGCAAGGCCCTGCACGGCCCCGCGACCGTGCCGCTGCCCGCCGTCCCGGTCCGCGTCGAGGGCGGAAAGCTGATCGCGGGCCCGGACGCCTGAGCCGCTTCCCGCCCCGCCCGCGGGCCTACTCCCAGTCCCAGTCGATGCCCACCAGACCCGGCCGTACCCCCTGCTCCACCAGATGCACGGTCCGGTGCCGGCCGGTCAGCGTGAGCTCCGCCCGGGCGCCCCGGGGCGCCCCCGCCGACGCCTGCGCGAAGCTCCGGCAGCGTACCGGCAGCGCCTCCTCGGCGAAGCCGACCTGGAGCACGTACTGCCCGCCGCCGAAGGTGAAGCCGCGCAGGTACTCGCCGCAGGGCCCGCCCGTGCCGTCCTCGAAGCCGTAGCCGAAGAGGTACGTGTCGCCCGCCCGCAGCCGGGTGTCGAACAGCAGCTCGGCGACCAGCACCCCCGTCTCCCGGTCCCAGCGGACCCGGCCCGTCCGGCAGTTCTCCCGGGCGCTCACCGCGACCCGCGCCGGGTCGCACCCCGGGTCCCCGACGTACACCGCGAGATAGCGGTCGATGCCGTCCCGGTGGGCGCGCACCACGTGCTGGGAGGTCCGCTGCTGCATCCGGCGCCCCGGCCCGATCCGTACCCGCTCCTGATGGCCCACCGTGTGCAGCCCGCCGTCCGCGGGTGATTCCAGGTCCGCGAGCAGGCGCTCCACAACCCCGGACGTCTCCACCAGCGAGCGGTACGTGCGCGCGGGCGGACGCTCGGTGTCCGGGCGGGGCTCCTCGGCGTCCAGCAGGCCGAGCAGCGAGTCCGGCGGCAGGGCGAGCACCTCCTCCAGGGCCTTCACGGCGCGCAGCGACTCCGGACGCTGCGGGCGGCGGGCGCCCTGCTGCCAGTAACTCAGGCTGGTCACGCCGAGCGTGATCCCCCGGTGCGCCAGATGGTGCCGGACCCGCTGGAGCGGCAGCCCGCGCACCGACAGCGCGGTGCGCAGGGCCAGGTGGAACGGTCCGGTGTGCAGCACCTGCGCCAGTTCGGCCTCGGTGTGCCGCATGGATCCTCCAGGTGAACGTTCACGCCGGCCGGGCACGAGGCCGCGCCGGCGGGGGCCGGTCCGCAGGTGGCCGGGGGCGCGCGTTCACACCTCGGCCCCGGGCGTTCACACCGCGGTGTTCACCCGCATTCAAGCGTGTTGACCCGTCCCCGACAACGGTTGATGCTCCTCCACAGCGTCCGGACGCGCTCCTCGGAACCCCACCCCCCGCCCCGGGAGGAACGCCATGCGCCCCACAGGAACCAGGCCGGCCCGGCTGTCGGCGACAGCCGTACTGGCCGCCCTGCTGCTCGCTGTCCCCACGGCGACCGCCACCGCCGCCGACCAGCCCCGCACCGCCACCGCCCCGGTCCGGACCGCCGGCCCGACCGCGCCCTCCGCCCCGTCGGCCGCCCTCGCCGCCACCAGGCGGCTGAACATCACCATGCAGGCGCAGCAGAAGACCAACTGGTGCTGGGCCGCGTCCGGCAACACCATCGCCACCTGGTACGGCCGCGACTACAGCCAGAACCAGTTCTGCAACGCCGCCTTCGGCCGCGCCCAGGGCTACGAGTGCCCCAACTCGCAGGCCACGCTCGGCGACGTCCGGAACGGCCTGTACTGGGCGGGCATCACCCCCGGCTCGTACGTCAGCGGCTGGCTGCGCTACTCGACCGTGCAGACCGAGATAGCCGCCGGACGCCCGGTCGAGACCCGCATCCAGTGGTCGTCGGGCGGCGGTCACATGCACGTCCTGTACGGCTACGACGACGCCGACAGCCTCGTCTACTGGGGCGACCCCTGGCCCTCCAGCAACCGGTACAACTGGGCCTCGCACGCCTGGTACGTGAACAACAGCGAGTTCTCCTGGACCCACTCGCTCTACCGGATCGGAGCGTGACGCCATGACCACCACCGGTTCCCGGCCTGTGCGCCGCCCCCTCGCCGCCTCCCTGGCCGCCGCCGGTGTCCTCGCCGGCGCGGCCCTGCTCACCACCGCCCCCCGGGCAGTCGCCGCCGACGGCCCCCAGGCCGGTCCCGCCGCCCTGGCCGCGGCCCACGAGGCGGCCACCGACGCCACCACCCTGAACACCCTCTCCCGGTTCTTCGCCCGCGAGGGCGCCGTCACCGAGAAGGCCGCCGCACCCCGCATCGAGGGCGAGGCCGTGCCCGTGCGCACCCTGTCCGCCGGTTTCGTCGCGGGCGAGCCGGGCGCCCCCGTCGCCTCCCTCGACTACCTGGCCAGCACCGCCGTCTCCTCGGACGGCCGGAAGGCGTCGCTCTGGACACTGCCGCAACCCGGCAAGGACGGCGGGATGCGGGTGGTGAACATCGCCACCGGCGACGACGAGGCCCGTTACACCGAGGCGGGTGCCCGGAAGCTGCCCGGCGGCACCGTCTTCCACGAGCCCCAGATCGACGCCTGGTACGTGCAGAAGGGCGACCGGGTCCTCCCGCTCGACCGGGACGCCGTCCGGGCGGTCGGCAAGCGGGGGACGACGCTGTCCGCCTACCGCACCCGGGTCCACGCCGCCTACGCGGACAAGCTCCCCGGCTCCGCGTACGCCCGCGAGGGCGAGGCGGGCGGCTACGGGCCCGAGGCGGAGCCCGCCGGCGGGAAGGGCTCCGGCCCCGCCGTCGCCGCCCGCCCCACCACCGGGCCCGCCCCGACCGCCGGTTCCACCGCGGCCGCCGGGGGCGCCGCCGCCGTGCTCGCCCTGTGCGGCGTCACCGCCCTGCGCCTCAGGAGCCGCCGCCGGACCGGATGACCCGCCCGGCCCCACGACCCCGCGCTCCGGGACAGGTGCTCCCCACCCCCGTCCCGGAGCGCGGCGCCATCCGAGCCCCCCGCGCTGTCACTGCCCGCAAGTAGGGTGGGGAGCATGGCAGACCCCTCCAGCTACCGCCCCAAGCCGGGACAGATCCCCGACTCCCCGGGGGTCTACAAATTCCGCGACGAACACCGCCGGGTGATCTACGTCGGGAAGGCCAAGAGCCTGCGCCAGCGCCTGGCCAACTACTTCCAGGACCTCTCCGGCCTCCACCCGCGTACGCGCACGATGGTGACCACGGCCGCCTCCGTGGAGTGGACGGTCGTCGCCACCGAGGTCGAGGCGCTCCAGCTGGAGTACTCCTGGATCAAGGAGTTCGACCCCCGGTTCAACGTCAAGTACCGCGACGACAAGAGCTATCCCTACCTGGCGGTCACGCTCAACGAGGAGTTCCCCCGCGTCCAGGTGATGCGCGGCGCCAAGAAGAAGGGCGTGCGCTACTTCGGTCCGTACGGGCACGCCTGGGCGATCCGCGAGACGGTCGACCTGATGCTCCGCGTCTTCCCCGTCCGCACCTGCTCCGCCGGAGTCTTCAAGAACGCCGAGCGGACCGGCCGCCCCTGCCTCCTCGGCTACATCGGCAAGTGCTCGGCCCCCTGCGTCGGCCGCGTCACCCCCGAGGAACACCGCGAACTGGCCGACGACTTCTGCGACTTCATGGCCGGCCGCACCGGCACCTACATCCGCCGCCTGGAGAAGGACATGATGGCGGCCGCCGAGGAGATGGAGTACGAGCGGGCCGCGCGGCTGCGCGACGACGTCGAGGCCCTGAAGCGCGCGATGGAGAAGAGCGCCGTCGTCCTCGCCGACGCCACCGACGCCGACCTCATCGCGGTCGCCGAGGACGAGCTGGAGGCCGCCGTCCAGATCTTCCACGTGCGCGGCGGCCGGGTCCGCGGCCAGCGCGGCTGGGTCACCGACAAGGTGGAGAACGTCGACACCTCCGGCCTCGTGGAGCACGCCCTCCAGCAGCTGTACGGCGAGGAGAGCGGCGACGCCGTCCCCAAGGAGGTCCTGGTCCCCGCCCTGCCCGAGGATCCCGCGGCGGTCTCCCAGTGGCTCGCGGACCGGCGCGGCTCCCAGGTCAGCCTGCGCATCCCGCAGCGCGGCGACAAGAAGGACCTGATGGTCACGGTCCAGCGCAACGCCCAGCAGGCGCTCGGTCTGCACAAGACCAAGCGGGCATCCGACCTGACCACCCGCTCCCGGGCCCTGGAGGAGATCGCCGGGGCCCTGGACCTGGACACCGCCCCCCTGCGCATCGAGTGCTTCGACATCTCCCACCTCCAGGGCGACGACGTGGTGGCGTCCATGGTGGTCTTCGAGGACGGCCTCGCCCGCAAGGGGGAGTACCGCCGCTTCCAGATCAAGGGCTTCGAGGGGCAGGACGACGTCCGCTCGATGCACGAGGTGATCAGCCGCCGCTTCCGCCGCTACCTCCAGGAGAAGGAGCGCACGGGGGAGTGGGAGGAGACCCCGGCGCCCACCGGTCCCGTTCCGGCGGTCCCGGGCGACGGCGACGGCACGGGGGACGCCCCGGCCGCCGGGGAGTCCCGTGAGGACGACGGCCGCCCCAAGCGCTTCGCGTACCCGCCGCAGCTCCTCGTCGTGGACGGCGGGCAGCCGCAGGTCGCCGCCGCCAAGCGGGCCCTGGACGAGCTGGGCATCGACGACATCGCGGTCTGCGGCCTCGCCAAGCGCCTCGAAGAGGTCTGGCTGCCCGATGACGACGACCCGGTGGTCCTGCCCCGCTCCAGCGAGGGCCTGTACCTCCTCCAGCGCGTCCGCGACGAGGCGCACCGCTTCGCCATCACCTACCAGCGCGCCAAGCGGGCCAAGCGCATCCGCGCCAGCCCGCTGGACGCCGTCCCCGGTCTCGGGGACACCCGGAAGCAGGCCCTGATCAAACATTTCGGCTCCGTCAAGAAGCTGAGGCAGGCGACAATCGAGGAGATCTGCGAGGTTCCCGGGATAGGCCGCAGGACAGCGGAGTCCGTGGCCGTCGCCCTCGCGGCGGCCGCCCCGGCCGCACCCGCCGTGAACACGGCCACAGGAGAGATCATGGAAGAGGACGACGGGGGCAGCACGACATGACCGAGCACGAACAGACCGAGCACGAGCACGAACACGGGCACGACCGCACGGACCGAGCAGACGGAGCAGCACACGTGAGTACCGGCACCCCGACCGAGACGGGCGACTCCGCCGCGGCCATCCCGGAGCTGGTGATCATCTCCGGCATGTCCGGCGCCGGGCGCAGCACCGCGGCCAAGTGTCTGGAGGACCTCGGCTGGTTCGTCGTGGACAACCTGCCGCCCGCGCTGATCCCCACCATGGTGGAGCTCGGCGCCCGCTCCCAGGGCAACGTGGCCCGGATCGCCGTCGTGGTCGACGTGCGGGGCCGCCGCTTCTTCGACAACCTGCGCGAATCCCTCGCCGACCTGGACGCCAAGGGCGTCACCCGCCGGGTGGTCTTCCTGGAGTCCTCCGACGACGCGCTGGTCCGCCGCTTCGAGTCGGTCCGCCGCCCCCACCCGCTCCAGGGCGACGGCCGCATCGTGGACGGCATCGCCGCCGAGCGCGACCTGCTGCGCGAGCTGCGCGGCGACGCAGACCTGGTGATCGACACCTCCAGCCTCAACGTCCACGAGCTGCGCGCCAAGATGGACGCCCAGTTCGCCGGCGACGAGGAGCCGGAGCTGCGCGCCACCGTGATGTCGTTCGGCTTCAAGTACGGCCTGCCGGTCGACGCCGACCTGGTGGTCGACTGCCGCTTCCTGCCGAACCCGCACTGGGTGCCGGAGCTGCGCCCGTTCACCGGACTCAACGAGGAGGTCTCCTCGTACGTCTTCAACCAGCCCGGCGCCAAGGAATTCCTCAACCAGTACACCGAACTGCTCCAGCTCGTCGCCGCGGGCTACCGCCGCGAGGGCAAGCGCTATGTGACCATCGCGGTGGGCTGCACGGGCGGCAAGCACCGTTCGGTGGCCATGTCCGAGAAGCTGGCGGCCCGGCTCGCCACGGAGGGGATCGAGACCGTGCTCGTACACAGGGACATGGGGCGCGAGTGACCAGTCGCAATCTGCGCCTGCGCCGGCTGCGGGGCGCGGCGCCCGCACTCTCCGTGCGCAAGCGCGGCGCCCAGCCCAAGGTCGTCGCCCTCGGCGGCGGCCGGGGCCTGTCGGCCTCCCTCACCGCGCTGCGCCGGATCACCGGCGACCTCACCGCCGTGGTCACCGTCGCCGACGACGGCGGTTCCAGCGGGCGGCTGCGCGAGGAGCTGGGCGTTCTGCCCCCGGGCGACCTGCGCAAGGCGCTGGCCGCCCTGTGCGGCGACGACGAGTGGGGCCAGACCTGGGCCCAGGTCATCCAGCACCGCTTCCAGTCCAAGGGCGACCTGCACGAGCACGCGGTCGGCAATCTGCTGATCGTCGCCCTCTGGGAGCAGCTGGGCGACCACGTCCAGGCCCTGGACCTGGTCGGCAAGCTGCTCGGCGCGCACGGCCGGGTGCTGCCCATGTCCGCCGTGCCGCTGGAGCTCCAGGCCCTCGTCAAGGGCCACGACCCGGACCGCCCGGAGGACGTGGACACCGTGCGCGGCCAGGCCACCGTCGCCCTCACCCCCGGCGAGGTGCAGTCCGTGCACCTGGTCCCGGCCGACCCGCCGGCCGTCCCCGAGGCGGCCGCCGCGGTCCGGGACGCGGACTGGGTGGTCCTCGGCCCCGGCTCCTGGTTCTCCTCGGTCATCCCGCACCTGCTCGTCCCCGAACTGCTGGACGCGCTGATCGAGACGAAGGCCCGCAAGGTCCTCTCGCTGAATCTCGCACCGCAGCCCGGCGAAACAGAAGGCTTCTCACCGCAGCGTCATTTGGAGGTTTTGGGACGACACGCCCCTAAACTCGCCCTGGACGTGGTGCTGGCCGACGAGGCCGCCGTGCCCGACCGCGAATCCCTCGCCGACGCAGCCAAACGGCTCGGTGCCGCGGTCGAGCTGGCGCCCGTGGCCTCACCCGACGGCGTTCCGATCCATGATCCGGAGCTGTTGGCCGCCGCGTACGACCGTATTTTTCGGATGCATGGAAGGATCGGCCCATGGCGATGACGCCGGCGGTGAAGGACGAAGTCTCCCGGCTTCCCGTGACCCGGACCTGCTGCAGGAAGGCAGAGGTCTCGGCGATTCTCCGGTTCGCGGGCGGCCTCCACCTGGTGAGCGGCCGGATCGTGATCGAGGCGGAGCTGGACACCGCGATGGCGGCGCGCCGGCTCAAGCGGGACATCCTGGAGATCTTCGGGCACAGCTCGGAGCTCATCGTGATGGCCCCCGGCGGCCTGCGGCGCGGCTCGCGCTACGTCGTACGGGTGGTGGCGGGCGGCGACCAGCTGGCGCGCCAGACCGGGCTCGTCGACGGCCGGGGCCGCCCCATCCGCGGTCTCCCCCCGCAGGTGGTCTCGGGGGCCACCTGTGACGCCGAGGCCGCCTGGCGCGGGGCGTTCCTGGCGCACGGCTCGCTCACCGAGCCGGGCCGCTCCTCCTCCCTGGAGGTGACCTGCCCGGGCCCGGAGGCCGCGCTGGCCCTGGTCGGCGCCGCCCGCCGGCTCTCCATCGCCGCCAAGGCGCGCGAGGTGCGCGGGGTGGACCGGGTCGTCGTCCGCGACGGCGACGCGATCGGCGCCCTGCTCACCCGGCTCGGCGCCCATGAGTCGGTGCTGGCCTGGGAGGAGCGCCGGATGCGCCGCGAGGTCCGGGCCACCGCCAACCGCCTCGCCAACTTCGACGACGCGAACCTGCGCCGTTCCGCCCGGGCCGCGGTCGCCGCGGGCGCCCGGGTCGGCCGCGCCCTGGAGATCCTGGGCGAGGAGGTCCCGGAGCACCTGGCGGCGGCGGGGCGGCTGCGCATGGAGCACAAGCAGGCGTCGCTGGAGGAGCTGGGCGCCCTCGCCGACCCGCCGCTGACCAAGGACGCGGTCGCGGGCCGCATCCGCCGGCTCCTGGCGATGGCCGACAAGCGCGCCCAGGACCTGGGCATTCCCGGCACGGAATCCACTCTCAGCGAAGAGCTGGCCGACGGCCTGGTCGGCTGAGCGGGACCCGCGGCCCGCGCCCCGGGAGGGGAACGGCCGGTCGGCCCGCGGCCGTTGACGCTGCGTAATCGCCGCGACGAAGGCCGCGCGGCAGCCGGAGGCCCGTACCCCTACTGGGGAGTACGGGCCTTTCGCGCTCTTTCCGGCCCCGCTCGATGTCACCCCGGCGGCTCCGGAGAGGTAGGGTCGGAGGCGGTCGGGGACATCCCATACAACTCGCCGGCGTCGAAAACCGGCGTACCTAACGAGGAGATCGGTTCGTGACGATCCGCGTAGGCATCAACGGCTTTGGCCGCATCGGTCGTAACTACTTCCGCGCGCTGCTGGAGCAGGGTGCGGACATCGAGATCGTGGCTGTCAACGACCTGGGTGACACCGCGACCACGGCCCACCTGCTGAAGTACGACACCATCCTGGGTCGTCTGAAGGCCGAGGTCAGCCACACCGCCGACACCATCACCGTCGACGGCCACACCATCAAGGTGCTCTCCGAGCGCAACCCGGCCGACATCCCCTGGGGTGAGCTGGGCGTCGACATCGTCATCGAGTCGACCGGCATCTTCACCAAGAAGGCCGACGCCGAGAAGCACATCGCCGGTGGCGCGAAGAAGGTCCTCATCTCGGCTCCGGCCAAGGACGAGGACATCACCATCGTGATGGGCGTCAACCAGGACAAGTACGACGCGGCCAACCACCACGTCATCTCCAACGCGTCCTGCACGACCAACTGCGTCGCCCCGATGGCCAAGGTTCTGGACGAGAACTTCGGCATCGTCAAGGGCCTCATGACGACGGTCCACGCGTACACCAACGACCAGCGCATCCTGGACTTCCCGCACTCGGACCTGCGCCGCGCCCGCGCCGCCGCCGAGAACATCATCCCGACCACGACCGGCGCCGCCAAGGCGACCGCCCTGGTCCTGCCGCAGCTCAAGGGCAAGCTCGACGGCATCGCGATGCGCGTCCCGGTCCCGACCGGCTCGGCCACCGACCTGGTCGTGACCCTCCAGCGCGAGGTCACCAAGGACGAGGTCAACGCCGCGTTCAAGAAGGCCGCCGACGACGGCGACCTCAAGGGCATCCTGTACTACACCGAGGACCCGATCGTGTCCTCGGACATCGTCAGCGACCCGGCGTCCTGCACCTTCGACTCCTCCCTGACGATGGTCCAGGAGGGCAACACGGTGAAGATCCTCGGCTGGTACGACAACGAGTGGGGCTACTCCAACCGTCTCGTCGACCTCACCGTCTTCGTCGGCGGCCAGCTCTGAGCACCGCCGCACCGGCAGGCATCTCGATGTGAGCACGGGGCTCGAACAGCGCGACGCTGCGCTGTTCGAGCCCCCTCGCATGCTCACTCGTCCTCCAAGGAGTCCAGACAGATGAAGACGATCGACGCACTTCTCGCCGAAGGGGTCGCCGGCAAGCGGGTATTCGTCCGCGCCGACCTCAACGTGCCGCTCAGCGGCACCACCATCACCGACGACGGCCGCATCCGCGCCGTGGCCCCGACCGTCCGCAAGCTGGCCGAGGCCGGCGCCCGGGTCGTCGTCGCCTCGCACCTGGGCCGCCCCAAGGGCGCCCCGGACCCGGCGTTCTCGCTGGCCCCCGCCGCCACCCGGCTCGGCGAACTGCTCGGCGCCGACGTGGCCTTCGCGACGGACACGGTCGGCGAGTCCGCCCGCGCCACCGTCGCCGCGCTCACCGACGGCCGGGTCGCGGTCATCGAGAACCTCCGCTTCAACCCCGGCGAGACCTCCAAGGACGACGCCGAGCGCGGCGCCTTCGCGGACCGGCTCGCCGAGCTCGCCGACCTGTACGTGGGCGACGGCTTCGGTGCCGTCCACCGCAAGCACGCCTCGGTCTTCGACCTCCCGGCCCGTCTTCCGCACGCGGCCGGCGACCTCATCGCCACCGAGGTCGGCGTCCTGAAGAAGCTCACCGACGACGTGCAGCGCCCCTACGCCGTCGTGCTCGGCGGTGCCAAGGTCTCCGACAAGCTCGGCGTCATCGACCACCTGCTGGAGCGCGCCGACCGCATCCTGATCGGCGGCGGCATGGCGTACACCTTCCTCAAGGCCCAGGGCCACGAGGTCGGCAGCTCGCTGCTCCAGGAGGACCAGATCCCGGCGGTCCAGGAGTACCTGCGGCGCGCCGAGGAGAAGGGCGTGGAGTTCGTGCTCCCCGTCGACGTCGTCGTCGCGCCCGCCTTCCCGGACCTGAAGACCAAGGCCCCGGCCCACCCGGAGACCGTCGCCGCCGACGCCATGCCGGCCGGGCAGATGGGCCTGGACAACGGTCCGGAGACCAACAAGCTCTACGCATCGAAGCTCGCCGACGCGGCCACCGTCTTCTGGAACGGCCCGATGGGCGTCTTCGAGCACCCCGACTTCGCCGAGGGCACCCGGGCCGTCGCCCAGGCCCTCGTCGACTCCTCGGGCTTCAGCGTGGTCGGCGGTGGCGACTCCGCCGCCGCGGTCCGCATCCTGGGCTTCGACGAGAACGCGTTCGGACACATCTCGACCGGTGGCGGCGCCAGCCTCGAATACCTCGAGGGCAAGACGCTTCCCGGCCTCGCCGCTCTGGAGGACTGACCTTTCATGACCACTCGCACCCCGCTGATGGCGGGCAACTGGAAGATGAACCTCAACCACCTCGAGGCCATCGCGCACGTCCAGAAGCTCGCCTTCGCCCTGGCCGACAAGGACTACGACGCCGTAGAGGTCGCCGTCCTGCCGCCCTTCACCGACCTGCGCTCCGTGCAGACGCTGGTCGACGGCGACAAGCTGAAGATCAAGTACGGCGCCCAGGACATCTCGGCGCACGACTCCGGCGCGTACACCGGTGAGATCTCCGGCCCCATGCTCGCCAAGCTGAAGTGCACCTTCGTCGCCATCGGCCACAGCGAGCGCCGCCAGTACCACGGCGAGACCGACGAGGTCTGCAACGCCAAGGTGAAGGCCGCGTACAAGCACGGTCTGACCCCGATCCTCTGCGTCGGCGAGGGCCTGGACGTCCGCAAGGCCGGCGAGCAGGTCGCGTACACCCTCGCGCAGCTCGACGGCGCCCTGAAGGACATCCCGGCCGAGCAGGCCGAGTCCATCGTGGTCGCCTACGAGCCGGTCTGGGCCATCGGCACCGGCGAGGTCGCCACCCCGGAGGACGCGCAGGAGGTCTGCGGTGCGATCCGCGTCCGCCTCGCCGAGCTGTACTCGCAGGAGCTGGCCGACGCGGTCCGCATCCAGTACGGGGGCTCGGTGAAGTCCGGCAACGTGGCCGCGATCATGGCCCAGCCCGACGTCGACGGCGCCCTGATCGGCGGCGCGGCGCTCGACGCGGACGAGTTCGTCAAGATCGTCCGCTTCCGCGACCAGTGAGTATGCGGTAGCGCGGATCCGTCGTACCCTTGCGGGGGCCGGGGAGGGAGACCTCCCGGCCCCCGTTGTTCGCACACGCAGTCGGTATTTCCGGAAAGTAGGGACCAGCCGTGATTCTGGGGTTCGAGATCGCCCTGATCGTCTTCAGCCTGCTGCTGATGCTGCTGGTGCTCATGCACAAGGGCAAGGGCGGCGGTCTCTCCGACATGTTCGGTGGCGGCATGCAGTCCTCCGTCGGCGGCTCCTCGGTGGCCGAGCGCAACCTCGACCGCATCACCGTCGTGGTCGGTCTGGGCTGGTTCGCGTGCATCGTGGTGCTTGGTCTGCTCATCAAGCTCGACAACTGACCCGTCGTACGCGTTTCCCGGTGACGGTGTAACTCCTTCCCCTGGACGCGCGTTGGGCCTTACGTAGACTGGGGCATCCTCGAGCACCATCACGCAGGGAGTTACGACCGTGGCAAGTGGCAACGCGATCCGGGGAAGCCGGGTCGGGGCGGGGCCGATGGGGGAGGCCGAGCGCGGCGAGTCCGCGCCACGGCTCCGCATCTCCTTCTGGTGCTCGAACGGGCACGAGACGCAGCCCAGTTTCGCCCATGACGCGCAGGTACCGGACACCTGGGACTGCCCCCGCTGCGGTTTCCCGGCCGGCCAGGACCCGGAGAGCCCGCCCGACCCGCCGCGCACCGAACCGTACAAGACGCACCTCGCGTACGTACGCGAGCGCCGCAGCGACGCGGACGGCGAGGCCATCCTCGCCGAGGCCCTGGCGAAACTGCGCGGCGAGATCTAGAGACGTTCACCGGCCGGACGCCCCCTCGGGTGCCCGGCCGGAATGCTTCCGTCGTGCCGCAGCCCGCCGCTGCCGCGTCCGGCCGCCTGATCAATTAGGTTGGAGGGGCAGCGGGGAACTGCGGTAACGAGAGAAGTGGGCTGATGTCCGGGATGAACGCAACAAGCCGTACCAGGCTCAACCAGACGCCGGAATGGGCGGCGCTGGGAAAGCACCGTGAGCAGCTCGGGTCGACGGGCCTGCGCCAGCTGTTCGCGGACGACCCGGAGCGCGGCACCGGGTACACCCTGCGGGTCGGCGACCTGCACCTCGACTACTCCAAGCACCTCGTCACCGACGAGACGCTGACGCTCCTGCGCGAACTCGCCGCGGCCACCGACGTGTTCGGGCTGCGCGACGCGATGTTCCGCGGCGACAAGATCAACACCACCGAGGACCGGGCCGTCCTGCACACCGCGCTGCGCGCACCGCGCGACGCCGTCATCGAGGTCGACGGCGAGAACGTGGTGCCCGCCGTGCACGCGGTGCTCGACAAGATGACGGCGTTCTCCGACCGGGTCCGGTCGGGGGAGTGGACCGGCCACACCGGCAAGCCCATCAAGAACATCGTCAACATCGGCATCGGCGGCTCGGACCTGGGCCCCGCCATGGCGTACGAGGCGCTGCGCTCCTTCACGGACCGCTCGCTCACCTTCCGCTTCGTCTCCAACGTGGACGGCGCCGACCTGCACGAGGCCGTCCGCGACCTCGACCCGGCCGAGACGCTGTTCATCATCGCCTCGAAGACCTTCACCACGATCGAGACGATCACCAACGCCACCTCCGCCCGGGACTGGCTGCTCACCGGCCTGAGGGCGGGCCAGGAGGCCGTCGCCCAGCACTTCGTGGCGCTGTCGACCAACGCGGAGAAGGTCGCGGACTTCGGCATCGACACGGCCAACATGTTCGAGTTCTGGGACTGGGTCGGGGGCCGCTACTCGTACGACTCCGCCATCGGCCTCTCGCTGATGATCGCCATCGGCCCGGACCGGTTCCGCGAGATGCTCGACGGCTTCCACCTCGTCGACGAGCACTTCCGGACCGCCCCGGCCGAGGAGAACGCCCCGCTGCTGCTCGGCCTGCTGGGCGTCTGGTACGGCGCGTTCTTCGACGCCCAGTCGCACGCGGTGCTGCCCTACAGCCACTACCTGTCCAAGTTCACCGCGTACCTCCAGCAGCTGGACATGGAGTCCAACGGCAAGTCCGTGGACCGCGACGGCAACCCCGTCGACTGGCAGACCGGACCGGTCGTCTGGGGCACCCCCGGCACCAATGGCCAGCACGCCTACTACCAGCTGATCCACCAGGGCACGAAGGTCATCCCGGCCGACTTCATCGGCTTCGCGCAGCCGGTCGAGGACCTGCTGCCCGGACTGGTCGCCCAGCACGACCTGCTGATGGCCAACTTCTTCGCCCAGACCCAGGCCCTCGCCTTCGGCAAGACGCCCGACGAGGTGCGCGCCGAGGGCGTCCCCGAGGAGCTGGTGGCGCACAAGACGTTCCGGGGCGACCACCCCACGACGACGATCCTCGCCGACCGGCTCACCCCGTCCGTGCTCGGTCAGCTGATCGCCCTGTACGAGCACAAGGTCTTCGTCCAGGGCGCCGTCTGGAACATCGACTCCTTCGACCAGTGGGGCGTTGAACTCGGCAAGGTCCTCGCCAAGAAGATCGAGCCCGTCCTGACCGAGGGCAAGGGCGGCGAGCAGCTGGACAGCTCCACCGCCGCGCTCGTCTCCACCTACCGCGAGCTGCGCGGGCGCTGAGCCCGCCCGAACGCCCACGGGCCCGGACCACTCCTCGGAGCGGACCGGGCCCGTGGGCGTTCGAGCGGCGTCCGGTCAGGCGGAGGCCGGCGGGTACAGGGCGCGCGGGAGGCGGGAGGCCGCCGCCGCGTCCAGCAGCCACAGCGTGCGGGCGCGGCCGTACGCACCGGCCGCCGGCGCCTGGATCTCGCCGGCCCCGGACAGGGCGATCGCGACCGCCTCCGCCTTGTCCTCGCCCGCGGCCAGCAGCCACACCTCGCGTGCCGCCCGGATGGCGGGCAGCGTCAGCGAGACCCGGACCGGCGGCGGCTTGGGCGCACCGTGCACACCGACGACGGTGCGCTCGGTCTCCCGCACCCCGGGCAGTTCCGGGAAGAGCGAGGCGACGTGGGTGTCCGGGCCGACGCCCAGCATCAGCACGTCGAACTCCGGCACCGGGCCGTGGTCCTGAGGCGCCGCGGCGGCCGCCAGCTCGGCCGCGTACCCGGCGGCCGCGGCGTCGGCGTCCGGACCGTAGGGACCGTCCGACGCCGGCATCACGTGCACCCGGGAGGGATCCAGGGGCACGGCGTCCAGCAGGGCCTCGCGGGCCTGCGTGACATTGCGCTCCGGGTCGCCCTCCGGCAGGAACCGCTCGTCGCCCCACCACAGGTCGAGCCGCGACCAGTCGACCGCGTCCCGGGCGGGCGCGGCGGCGAGCGCGGCCAGCAGGCCGTTGCCGTTGCGCCCGCCGGTGAGCACCACCGAGGCGTCGCCGCGCGCGGCCTGGGCGTCCACGATCTTCGTGATCAGCCGGGCCGCGGCGGCCTGCGCCATCAGCTCCTTGTCGCGGTGCACGACGAGCTGCGGGACTCCGGTCACTTCGCCGCCGCCTTCTTCGCCGGGGCGGCCTTCTTCGCGGCGGGGGCCGGGGCCGGGTCCGTCGCCTTCGCCGACTCGCCCGAGCCCGCCTTGTGGAGGCGGTCCAGGCCGAACTTCACGGTCGACTCGTAGATGTTGTCCGGGTCCAGCCGGCGCAGCTCCTCCGCGAGGAGCTCCGCCGTCTCGCGGCGCTTGAGTGCCACCGCGCGGTCCGGCTGGCCCACCATGCAGAGCGTGGCGAGCGAGCCGTCGGCCCGGTCCAGGACGATGTCGCCGTTCTTGGTGACCATCCGGACGGCCGTCAGACCGGGGCCGCCGGACGTGGTGCGCTCCACCGGGACCCCGAGCCGGTCCGCGAGCCACATGGCCAGCAGCTCGCAGCTCGGGTTGTCCGACTCGCCCTCGACCGTGGCCGAGACGATCTCCGCCGGCTGCTGGTCGAGCGCGGCGGCCAGCATGGAACGCCACGGCGTGATGCGCGTCCACGCCAGGTCCGTGTCACCGGGCCGGTACGTGTCGGCGCGCACCCCCAGCTCGTCCAGCGGGTGCTCGGCCGAGTAGGTGTCGGTGATCCGGCGCTGGGCGAGCGCGCCGAGCGCGTCCTTCGCCGGGTCGGCGGGGGAGTCCTGCGGCCACCACACCACCACCGGGGCGTCCGGCAGCAGCAGCGGCAGGACGACCGACTGGGCGTGGTTGGCCAGCTCGCCGTGGAGCCGGAGCACCACGGTCTCGCCGGAGCCCGAGTCGGAGCCGACCCGGATCTCGGCGTCGAGCCGCGCGTCGCGGCGGGTGCGCGGCGAGCGGCTCAGCCGCTTGATGACGGCGATGATCCGCGAGGGGTGCTCCCGCGAGGAGTCGCTCGCCGCCTTCAGCGCGTCGTAGGCGTTCTCCTCGTCGGTGACGATGACGAGGGTAAGGACCATCCCGATCGCCGGGGCGCCGACCGCGCGCCGGGCCGAGATGAGCGCCTGGTTGATCTTGCTGGACGTGGTTTCCGTGAGATCGATCTTCATGGCCGGCGCCAGCTCCGTCCGTCGCGTGCGAGCATCTCGTCCGCCTCGGCCGGACCCCAGGTGCCGGCCGGGTACTGGGCGGGCTTGCCGTGCTTGTCCCAGTACTCCTCGATCGGGTCGAGGATGTTCCAGGAGAGCTCGACCTCCTGGTGGCGCGGGAAGAGGTTGGCGTCGCCGAGCAGGACGTCGAGGATGAGCCGCTCGTACGCCTCCGGGCTGGACTCCGTGAAGGACTCGCCGTACGCGAAGTCCATCGTGACGTCCCGGACCTCCATCGAGGTGCCGGGCACCTTGGAGCCGAACCGCACGGTGACGCCCTCGTCCGGCTGCACCCGGATGACCAGGGCGTTGCCGCCCAGCTCCTCGGTGGCGCCGGACTCGAACGGCAGGTACGGGGCCCGCTTGAAGACGACCGCGATCTCCGTGACCCGGCGGCCGAGGCGCTTGCCGGTGCGCAGGTAGAAGGGGACGTCCGCCCAGCGGCGGTTGTTGATCGTCAGCTTGATCGCGGCGAAGGTGTCGGTCTTCGACTTGGGGTCGATGCCGTCCTCCTCCAGATACCCGACGGCCTCCTCGCCGCCCTGCCAGGCGTGCGTGTACTGGCCGCGCACGGTGTGCTTGCCCAGGTCGTCGGGCAGTTCCACCGCCGTGAGCACCTTGAGCTTCTCGGCGACCAGGGCCTTCGGGTGGAAGGAGCCGGGCTCCTCCATCGCGGTCAGCGCCAGCAGCTGGAGCAGGTGGTTCTGGATGACGTCACGGGCGGCGCCGATGCCGTCGTAGTAACCGGCCCGGCCGCCGATGCCGATGTCCTCGGCCATCGTGATCTGCACGTGGTCGACGTAACTGCGGTTCCAGATCGGCTCGAACATCGTGTTGGCGAAGCGGAGCGCCAGGATGTTCTGGACGGTCTCCTTGCCGAGGTAGTGGTCGATCCGGAAGACCTCGTTCGGCGGGAAGACGTCGTGCACGATCTGGTTGAGCTCCTGCGCGCTCTTCAGGTCGTGGCCGAACGGCTTCTCGATGACGGCGCGGCGCCAGCTGCCTTCCTTCTGGTCGGCCAGCCCGTGCTTCTTGAGCTGCTGGACGACCTTGGGGAAGAACTTCGGCGGGACGGACAGGTAGAAGGCGAAGTTGCCGCCCGTGCCCTGCGCCTTGTCCAGCTCCTCGATCGTGGCCCTCAGGGTCTCGAAGGCCACGTCGTCGTCGAAGTTGCCCTGCACGAAGCGCATGCCCTGGCTGAGCTGCTGCCAGACCTCTTCGCGGAAGGGGGTGCGGGAATGCTCCTTGACGGCGTCGTGGACGACCTGGGCGAAGTCCTCGTCCTCCCAGTCGCGGCGCGCGAAACCGATGAGCGAGAAGCCCGGCGGCAGCAGGCCGCGGTTGGCCAGGTCGTAGACGGCGGGCATCAGCTTTTTACGGGACAAATCGCCCGTGACGCCAAAGATGACCAGGCCCGACGGCCCCGCGATGCGCGGGAGCCGTCGGTCCTGGGCGTCACGGAGCGGGTTGGCTCCGGGAACACCAGACAAAATGGTCAGCCCTTCGAGGGGGCGAGGCGCTGCAGCTCCGCCTCGGTCGACTTGAGCAGGTCGTTCCAGGCCGTCTCGAACTTCTCGACGCCCTCGTCCTCCAGCACCTGCACGACGTCGTCGTAGTCGACGCCGAGCTTCTTGATGGTGTCGAGGTCCGCACGGGCCTGGTCGTACGCACCGGCGACGGTGTTGCCGGTGATCTCTCCGTGGTCCGCCACCGCGTCCAGAGTCGCCTCCGGCATGGTGTTGACCGTGTTCGGCGCGACCAGGTCCACGACGTACAGGGTGTCCTTGAGGGCCGGGTCCTTCACGCCGGTCGAGGCCCACAGCGGACGCTGCTTGTTGGCGTGCGCCTTGTCCAGGGCGGCCCAGCGCTCACTGGCGAAGACCTCCTCGTAGGCCTCGTAGGCCAGCCGGGCGTTGGCCAGGGCGGACTTGCCCTTCGCGGCCTTCGCCTCGTCGCTGCCCACGGCGTCCAGACGCTTGTCGATCTCGGTGTCCACCCGGGACACGAAGAACGACGCCACCGAGTGGATCTTGGAGAGGTCCAGGCCCGCGGCCTTCGCCTTCTCCAGGCCCGCCAGGTAGGCGTCCATGACCGCGCGGTAGCGCTCCAGCGAGAAGATCAGCGTGACGTTGACGCTGATGCCCCGGCCGATCGTCTCGGTGATCGCGGGCAGGCCCGCCTTGGTCGCCGGGATCTTGATCAGCGTGTTCGGGCGGTCCACCAGCCAGGCCAGCTGCTTGGCCTCGGCGACCGTGGCCGTCGTGTCGTGCGCCAGGCGCGGGTCGACCTCGATGGAGACCCGGCCGTCCTGGCCCTCGGTCGCGTCGAAGACCGGACGCAGGATGTCGGCCGCGTCCCGGACGTCCGCGGTGGTGATCATGCGGATCGCCTCCTCGACGGTCACCTTGCGGGCCGCGAGGTCGGTGAGCTGCTGGTCGTAGCCGTCGCCCTGCGAAATGGCCTTCTGGAAGATCGACGGGTTGGTCGTGACCCCCACGACGTGGCTCTGGTCGATCAGCTCGGCGAGGTTGCCCGAGGTGATCCGCTTGCGCGAGAGGTCGTCGAGCCAGATCGCCACGCCCTCGTCGGAGAGGCGCTTGAGTGCGTCTGTCATGAGAAATGCATCTCCTACTAGTCGTATACAGGCGTCAGCGCGTGACGGCGGCGAGGGATTCCCGGGCGGCCGCGGCGACGTTCTCGCCGGTGAAGCCGAACTCGCGGAACAGGACCTTCGCGTCCGCCGAAGCGCCGAAGTGCTCCAGCGAGACGATCCGGCCGGCGTCCCCCACGTACCGGTACCAGGTCAGGGCGATGCCCGCCTCGACGGCCACGCGCGCCTTGACCGACGGCGGCAGAACGCTGTCCTTGTAACCCTGATCCTGCTCCTCGAACCACTCGACACACGGCATCGAGACCACACGGGTCGGAATTCCGGCCGCCTGGAGCTCCTCGCGCGCCTCGACGGCGAGCTGGACCTCGGAGCCCGTACCGATCAGCACGACCTGCGGCTCGCCGCCCTCGGCGTCGAACAGGACGTAGCCGCCCTTGGCCGCGTCCTCGTTCGCCTCGTACGTCGGCACGCCCTGGCGGGTCAGCGCCAGCCCGTGCGGGGCGCCCTCGCCGAACACCTTGGTGTAGCGGCGCAGGATCTCGCGCCACGCGATGGCGGTCTCGTTGGCGTCGGCCGGGCGCACGACGTTGAGGCCCGGGATGGCACGCAGCGAGGCCAGGTGCTCGACCGGCTGGTGGGTCGGACCGTCCTCGCCGAGGCCGATCGAGTCGTGCGTCCACACGTAGGTCACCGGCAGGTGCATCAGCGCGGACAGGCGCACGGCGTTGCGCATGTAGTCGGAGAACACCAGGAAGGTGCCGCCGTAGACGCGGGTGTTGCCGTGCAGCGCGATGCCGTTCATGGCGGCGGCCATGGCGTGCTCGCGGATGCCGAAGTGGATCGTGCGGCCGTACGGGTCCGCCTCCGGCAGCGAGTTGCCCGCGGGGAGGAACGACGACGTCTTGTCGATCGTGGTGTTGTTCGAACCGGCCAGGTCGGCGGAGCCGCCCCACAGCTCGGGGATGATCCCGCCGAGCGCCTGGAGCACCTTGCCGGACGCGGCCCGGGTGGCGACACCCTTGCCCGTCTCGAAGACCGGCAGGCTGTCCTCCCAGCCCTTGGGCAGCTCGCCCGCGGCGATCCGGTCGAAGTCGGCGGCGCGCTCGGGATTGGCGGCGCGCCAGGCGTCGAAGCCCTGCTGCCACTCGGTCTTCGCCTCGCGGCCCCGGTCCAGGGCGCGGCGGGTGTGCGCGATGACCTCGTCGGCCACGTCGAAGGACTTCTCGGGGTCGAAGCCGAGCACCTTCTTGGTCGCGGCGACCTCGTCGTCGCCGAGCGCCGAGCCGTGCGACGCCTCGGTGTTCTGGGCGTGCGGGGCGGGCCAGGCGATGATCGAGCGGGCCGCGATGAACGACGGGCGCTCGGTCTCGGCCTTGGCGGCCAGCAGCGCGCGGTAGAGGCCCTCGGGGTCCAGGTCGCCGTTGGGCAGCTGGTCGACGCGCTGGACGTGCCAGCCGTACGCCTCGTAGCGCTTGACGGTGTCCTCGGAGACCGCGGTCTCCGTGTCGCCCTCGATGGAGATGTGGTTGTCGTCCCACAGCAGGACCAGGTTGCCCAGCTTCTGGTGGCCGGCCAGCGAGGACGCCTCGGCCGAGATGCCCTCCTGGAGGCAGCCGTCACCGGCGACGACCCACACCATGTGGTCGAACGGGGAGGTGCCCGGGGCCGCCTCCGGGTCGAACAGACCGCGCTCGTAGCGGGCGGCCATGGCCATGCCCACCGCGTTGGCGACGCCCTGGCCCAGCGGACCGGTCGTCGTCTCGACCCCGGTGGTGTGGCCGTACTCCGGGTGGCCCGGGGTCTTGGAGCCCCAGGTGCGGAACGACTTCAGGTCGTCCAGCTCCAGGCCGTAGCCGGCCAGGTAGAGCTGGATGTACAGGGTCAGGCTGCTGTGGCCCGCCGAGAGCACGAACCGGTCGCGGCCGGTCCAGTCCGCGTCCGCCGGATCGTGCCGCATCACCTTCTGGAAGATGGTGTACGCGGCGGGAGCCAGGCTCATCGCCGTGCCCGGGTGGCCGTTTCCGACTTTCTGTACGGCGTCCGCGGCGAGGACGCGGACGGTGTCCACGGCCCGCTGGTCCAATTCGGTCCACTGGAGGTCTGTGGTGGTCGGCTTGGTGCTCACCCTGAGTCAGGGCTCCTCTCCAACTGTTGTAGACCGGTGACTGTGACCGCACCGGATGCTGTCGAGCCTACCCCCGTCCGTACCCGTGTTTTCCGGCTCCTACCAGGGTGCGGGCGGCCCGCGGAATCCGCCTCCCGTATGAGCGGAAGGGCTCACCGATGGGCTTCTCCGATGAGCGCGGAGACCCACTCCTGGGCGCTCCGAAGAGCGGCCCCGGGCGCGGTTGCGAGGGTCTCGGAAACGGGTCGCGCGAACCCTCCGACACCAGTGCGTCACTCGTGCGTACGAGACGGCCCGCGGCCGGGCCGGGGCGGCCGTCCGCGCCACATCAACACGACCCCACCCCCGCGAAGGGCGGCCTGTCCCCAACGTCTACAGTGGTCGGGTTCGCGCAAGTCTTTACTGGGCCCTCACGCCCGGAGCTTGCTGGGATTTCTCTGTCAGGGGTGTGCGTGACGGCCGTCGAGTCCCGACCCGCAGGGGTCGCCTTGACTCCGAGCCCAGGGGGCCAACGCCCATTCGGGGCCCGTGTCAAGGCATTCGTGGCACTGACCAAGCCTCGGATCATCGAGCTGTTGCTGATCACCACTGTTCCGGTGATGTTCCTGGCCGCTCAGGGTGTACCCGACCTGTGGCTCGTGCTCACTACCACCATCGGCGGCTACCTGTCCGCCGGCGGTGCCAATGCACTGAACATGTACATCGACCGCGACATCGACGCGCTGATGGACCGCACGTCGCAGCGCCCGCTGGTCACCGGCATGGTGAGCCCGCGCGAGTGCCTGGCGTTCGGCATCACCCTCGCGGTGGTCTCGACGGTCTGGTTCGGGCTGCTGGTCAACTGGCTGTCGGCGGCGCTGTCGCTGGGCGCCCTGCTCTTCTACGTCGTGATCTACACGATGCTGCTGAAGCGCCGCACCGCGCAGAACATCGTCTGGGGCGGCATCGCGGGCTGCATGCCGGTCCTCATCGGCTGGTCCGCCGTGACGAACGAGATGTCCTGGGCCGCGGTGATCCTCTTCGCCGTCATCTTCTTCTGGACGCCGCCGCACTACTGGCCGCTGTCGATGAAGGTCAAGGACGACTACGCGCGCGTCGGCGTCCCCATGCTCCCGGTCATCGCGTCCAATCGGGTGGTCGCCCGCCAGATCGTCGCCTACAGCTGGGTGATGGTCGCCGTGTCGCTGCTCCTCACCCCGCTGGGCTACACCGGCTGGTTCTACACGGCCGTGGCGCTGCTGACCGGCGGCTTCTGGCTCTGGGAGGCGCACGGGCTGCTCAGCCGGGCCAAGGCCGGCGTGACGGGTGCGAAGCTCAAGGAGATGCGGCTCTTCCACTGGTCGATCACCTATGTGTCGCTGCTCTTCGTGGCCGTGGCGGTGGACCCCTTCCTGCGGTAGAACCCCTGCTCCGTCCGACGGGCGGGGAGCGTGGCACAAGCCACGCTCCCCGCCCGTCGCCGGTTGATCTACCCGCCGGTAGCATCCTGTCCATGGCAGAGACGGCAGAAGCTGAGACCCAGCAGGTGGACGGCAGGCGGGCGGCGCGCGCGGAGCGCAGGGCGGCCCGGCTGGCCAAGCAGATCGGCGCCTTCGCGAAGGCGCACGGCGGTGCCGAGGGGCAGGTCGCCTATCTCGGGCAGATGGGCGCCCGCATCGTCCTGGTGGGCGAGGACGGCGACTGGGGCGATCTGGTCGCCCCCTCGTACGAGATCGCCGAGAGCGCCGCACGGAAGTCCGGGATCACGCTCCACGAGTCCTTCGACGGCGAGTTCGCGGCGAAGGTGCGCACGGGCCCGTACGAGTGGAGCCGGATGGCCGGCATCCAGGTCGGCGGCCCGTCCAACGCGGCCTGACACCGGAAACGGACCGGGGCTCCCGCTCCGACGGCGTACAGCCGTGGAGCGGGAGCCCCGGTCCGTTTCCGGTGCGCGCGCCTCAGCCAGCCGCGGCGGGCTCCGCCTGCTCGACCGCCGGTGCCGGCACCCCGGCGACGGCCACCGGCCGCTCCCGCAGCGACAGCAGGACGCGTACGACCCCGATCCACACCAGGCACGAGCCGAACATGTGCACGCCGACCAGGATCTCCGGCGTATCGGTGAAGTACTGCACATAGCCCACGATCCCCTGGCTCATCAGGATCAGGAACAGCTCACGCGTCCGGTGCAGCGGCCCGATCGGCGCGTCCACGGCCTTCAGGACGAACCAGAGCGCGACGGTCAGCGCCACCACGACCCAGGCCAGGTCCGCGTGCAGCTGGGCGACCATCTTCCAGTCGATCGGGATGCGGTGGACGTCGCTGGAGTCGCCCGCGTGCCGTCCGGCGCCGGTGACCACCGTGCCCACGGCGACCAGGAGCCCCGCCGCGACCGCCAGCAGCCAGGCCAGCTGCGCGACCGCCTTGCCGACCAGCGGGCGCGGCGCCTCGTCGCCCTCCCGGATCCGCTGCCAGGTCATCAGGGCGACCGTGAGCAGCGCGGTGGACAGCAGGAAGTGCGCCGCGACGGTGTACGGGTTGAGGCCGACGAGCACGACGATGCCGCCGAGCACCGCGTTGCCCATCACGATCCAGAACTGCACCCAGCCGAGCCGGGTGACGCCGCGGCGCCAGGGCTTCGCCGAGCGGGCGGCGATGATCGCCCAGCCGACGGCCGCGCACAGCACGTACGTGAGCATCCGGTTGCCGAACTCGATGGCGCCGTGGAAGCCCATCGCGCTCGTCGCCGTCAGGCTCTCGTCGGTGCACTTGGGCCAGGTCGGGCAGCCGAGGCCGGAGCCGGTCAGCCGGACGGCGCCGCCGGTCACGACGATGACGACGGCCATCACGACCGCGGACATGGCCGCGCGGCGCACCGTCCTGGGCTCGGGCGTCCAGCGCTCGGCGATGTAGAGCAGCGGATTGCGCAGGGCTTGAGCGACTTCGGCTCGGGTCAGCTTGGGCACGCGCACCATGGTAGGGCGCCGCTTGTGCAAGCTTTCACGAGGGGGACGAGTTACGCGTAACGGCGACGGAGCGCGGTTGAGGGCTCACTCCCAGCGGAAGAAACGCGCCGCCGCGCCGAGCCCCAGCACCGTCCAGACCGCGAGGATGCCCAGGTCGCCCCACGGCATCCCGGCGCCGTGCTGGAGGACGTCCCGCAGCCCGTCCGAGAGGGCCGCGATCGGCAGCAGGCCCAGCACCGACTGCACCGCGTCCGGGAACTTCTCCAGCGGCACGATCACCCCGCCGCCCACCAGGAGGAGCAGGAAGACCAGGTTGGCCGCGGCGAGCGTCGCCTCCGCCTTCAGCGTCCCGGCCATCAGCAGCCCGAGCCCCGAGAAGGCGGCGGTCCCCAGCACCAGGAGCAGCAGCACGGCGAACGGGTTGCCGTGCGGCGACCAGCCGAGCGCGAAGGCGATCACCGTCAGCAGGACCACCTGGAGGACCTCGGTGACCAGCACGGACAGGGTCTTCGCGGTCATCAGCCCCCAGCGGGGCAGCGGCGACGCGCCGAGCCGCTTGAGCACCCCGTAGCGCCGCTCGAAGCCGGTGGCGATGGCCTGGCCGGTGAAGGCGGTCGACATCACGGCCAGCGCCAGCACGCCGGGCGTGAGGAAGTCGACCGGCTCGCCCGCGCCGGTGTCCACGATGTCCACGGAGCTGAACAGCACGAGGAGCAGCGTCGGGATGACCACGGTCAGCAGCAGCTGCTCGCCGTTGCGCAGCAGCATCCGGGTCTCCAGCGCGGTCTGCGCGGCGATCATGCGCGGCAGCGGGGCCGCGCCCGGCCGGGGGGTGTACGTACCGGCGCTCATGCGCGCAGCTCCTTGCCGGTGAGTTCGAGGAAGACGTCCTCGAGGGTGTGGCGCTCGACGGAGATGCCGGAGGGCATCACGCCGTGCTGCGCGCACCAGGAGGTGACGGTGGCCAGCAGCTGCGGGTCGATGTCGCCGGTGATGCGGTACGTGCCGGAGCTCAGCTCGTCCGCCTGCGTGCCGTCGGGCAGCGCCTTGAGCAGCGAGCCGAGGTCGAGCCCGGGGCGGCCGGTGAAGCGCAGGGTGTTCTCGGCGCCGCCCCGGCACAGGGCCTCGGGGGAGCCATGGGCGACGATCCGGCCGGCGTCGATGACGGCGACCTCGTCGGCCAGCTCCTCCGCCTCGTCCATGAAGTGGGTGGTGAGCACGGTGCTCACGCCGTCGGCGCGCAGTTCCCGGACCAGGTCCCAGGTGGAGCGGCGGGCCTGCGGGTCGAGGCCCGCGGTGGGCTCGTCCAGGAAGACCAGCTCGGGCCGTCCGACGACCGCCATGGCCAGGGCGAGCCGTTGCTGCTGGCCGCCGGAGAGCCTGCGGTAGGAGGTCCGGCCGCAGGAACCGAGGCCGAGCCGTTCGATCAGGGCGTCGACGTCGAGCGGGTGGGCGTGCAGCTTGGCCATGTGGCGGAGCATCTCGTCGGCGCGGGCGCCGGAGTAGATGCCGCCCGACTGGAGCATCACGCCGATCCGGGGGCGCAGCCGTGCGGCGTCGGCGACGGGGTCGAGGCCGAGGACCCGGACGGTTCCGCCGTCGGGGCGGCGGTAGCCCTCGCAGGTCTCGATGGTGGTGGTCTTGCCGGCGCCGTTGGGGCCGAGTACGGCGGTGACCGCGCCGGCCGGGATCTCCAGATCGAGGCCGTCCACCGCGGTCTTGTCGCCGTACCGCTTCACCAGGCCGCTGATCCGGACGGCCGGGCGGGGCTCGCTGTTCATGGCAGACGAGTGTAGGCAGCGGCCGGGGCCGACCCCGTCCCGGGGCCGGATTAGGTAACCCTAAGTGATGGAGAGCACCGTTGATCGTTTCGGACCGTGGTTGTCACGGCCGGAGGAATTACGCAACAATGGCGTTGTGAAATACGCGGGCGAGGCTCCTCAGGAGGAACTCGCGACCGGTGAGCGCTCGACGCGCAACCGTGTCGCGCGGTCCATCCTGGACCACGGCCCGTCCACCGTCGCGGAGCTGGCGAAGCGGCTGGGGCTCACCCAGGCCGCCGTCCGGCGCCATCTCGACGCGCTCGCCTGCGACGGCGTGGTCGAGGCCCGCGAGAAGCGGGTGTACGGGGCGCGGACCCGGGGCCGTCCGGCCAAGGTCTTCGCCCTCACCGACTGCGGCCGGGACGCCTTCGACCAGTCCTACGACACGCTCGCCGCGGACGCCCTGCGCTGGATCGCCGAGACCGCGGGCGACGAAGCGGTCATGGCGTTCGCCCGGGCCAGGACCGCCGAGCAGTCGGCGGCCTACCGCGCGGCGATCGAGGCCGCGGACCCCGAGGCGCGTACGGAGGCGCTGGCCAAGGCGCTGTCCGCCGACGGGTACGCTGCTACGGCGCGCAGCGCGCCGGGCCCGCAGCAGGGTGAGCAGCTGTGCCAGCACCACTGCCCGGTCGCGCACGTCGCCGAGCAGTACCCGCAGCTGTGCGAGGCGGAGACGGAGATCTTCTCCAGCCTCCTGGGGACCCATGTGCAGCGTCTGGCCACCATCGCCCACGGCGACGGGGTGTGCACGACGTACATTCCGCGCAGCGGACACCCCACCCCACAGACCACCGATTCAGCATCTGCAAGCACGGCCGGGAGGAACCCCGCATGACGCTCCCCACGGAGACTGCCCACCCTGAGCTCGAGGGGCTGGGCACGTACGAATTCGGCTGGGCCGACTCCGACGCGGCAGGCGCGGCGGCCAAGCGCGGCCTCTCCGAGGCTGTCGTCCGCGACATCTCGGAGAAGAAGAACGAGCCCGAGTGGATGCTGAAGCTGCGGCTCAAGGGCCTCAAGCTGTTCGGCAAGAAGCCGATGCCGAACTGGGGCTCCGACCTGTCGGGCATCGACTTCGACAACATCAAGTACTTCGTCCGCTCGACGGAGAAGCAGGCGGCCTCCTGGGACGACCTGCCCGAGGACATCAAGAACACCTACGACAAGCTCGGCATCCCGGAGGCGGAGAAGCAGCGCCTCGTCGCCGGTGTCGCCGCGCAGTACGAGTCCGAGGTCGTCTACCACCAGATCCGCGAGGACCTGGAGGAGCAGGGCGTCATCTTCGTCGACACCGACACCGCGCTGAAGGAGCACGAGGAGCTCTTCAAGGAGTACTTCGGCACCGTCATCCCGGTCGGCGACAACAAGTTCGCCTCGCTGAACACGGCCGTGTGGTCCGGCGGCTCGTTCATCTACGTGCCCAAGGGCGTCCACGTGGACATCCCGCTCCAGGCGTACTTCCGTATCAACACGGAGAACATGGGCCAGTTCGAGCGGACGCTGATCATCGTGGACGAGGACGCCTACGTCCACTACGTCGAGGGCTGCACGGCCCCGATCTACTCGTCCGACTCGCTGCACTCCGCCGTGGTCGAGATCATCGTGAAGAAGGGCGGCCGCTGCCGCTACACGACGATCCAGAACTGGTCGAACAACGTCTACAACCTGGTCACCAAGCGCGCCGTGGCCTACGAGGGCGCGACCATGGAGTGGGTCGACGGCAACATCGGCTCCAAGGTCACCATGAAGTACCCGGCCGTCTACCTGATGGGCGAGCACGCCAAGGGCGAGACCCTGTCCATCGCCTTCGCGGGCGAGGGCCAGCACCAGGACGCCGGCGCCAAGATGGTCCACATGGCCCCCAACACCTCGTCCAACATCGTCTCCAAGTCGGTGGCGCGAGGCGGCGGCCGCACCTCCTACCGCGGTCTGATCGAGATCGGCGAGGGCGCGCCGGGCGCGAAGTCCAACGTGCTGTGCGACGCGCTGCTGGTGGACACGATCTCCCGGTCCGACACCTACCCGTACGTGGACGTCCGCGAGGACGACGTGTCGATGGGCCACGAGGCGACCGTCTCCAAGGTCTCCGAGGACCAGCTCTTCTACCTGATGAGCCGCGGCATGACGGAGTTCGAGGCCATGGCGATGATCGTGCGCGGCTTCGTCGAGCCGATCGCCAAGGAGCTCCCGATGGAGTACGCCCTGGAGCTCAACCGGCTGATCGAGCTGCAGATGGAGGGTTCCGTCGGCTGATCCGCCGCCGAACGCGTCCTCGAAGAGTTCTTGACTGAGAAAGCGAGCACTACGACAGCCATGGCTGAGGCTCAGAACATCCCCGCGGGGTCCACCACCGCCGGTTCCATCGCGGTGGCCGCGGAGTCGACCGTCGCCACGCGCATGAGCGCGCCCCCGTCCTTCGACGTCGCGGACTTCCCCGTCCCGCACGGCCGCGAGGAGGAGTGGCGGTTCACCCCGCTGGAGCGGCTGCGCGGTCTGCACGACGGCACCGCCGCCGCCACCGGCAGCGGTGTGAAGGTCGCCATCGAGGCCCCCGCGGGCGTCGTGGTCGAGACCGTCGGCCGCGACGACGCCCGGCTGGGCAGGGCCGGCAAGCCGGTCGACCGGGTGGCCGCGCAGGCCTACTCGTCCTTCGAGCAGGCCCACGTCGTCACGGTGCCGAAGGAGGCCGTGCTGACCGAGCCGATCCGGATCGCCGTGCACGGCGAGGGCGGTGTCGCCTACGGCCACCAGGTCGTGGAGCTGGGCGCCTTCGCCGAGGCCGTCGTCGTCATCGACCACACCGGCGACGCGGTGCTCGCCGCCAACGTCGACTACGTCCTGGGCGACGGCGCCAAGCTGACCGTCGTCTCCGTGCAGGACTGGGACGAGCGCGCGGTCCACGTCGCCCAGCACAACGCGCTGGTCGGCCGGGACGCCTCGTTCAAGTCCGTCGTCGTCACCTTCGGCGGCGACGTGGTCCGGCTGCACCCCCGGATCGCGTACGCGGGCACCGGCGGCGAGGCCGAGCTGTTCGGCCTGTACTTCACCGACAAGGGCCAGCACCAGGAGCACCGCCTCCTGGTCGACCACAACACCCCGCACTGCAAGTCGAACGTGGCCTACAAGGGCGCGCTCCAGGGCGACGAGGCGCACGCGGTGTGGATCGGCGACGTGCTCATCCAGGCCGCCGCCGAGGGCACCGACACCTACGAGATGAACCGCAACCTCGTCCTCACGGACGGCGCGCGGGTCGACTCCGTGCCGAACCTGGAGATCGAGACCGGCGAGATCGTCGGCGCCGGCCACGCCTCCGCGACCGGCCGGTTCGACGACGAGCAGCTGTTCTACCTCCAGTCCCGCGGCATCCCGGCCGAGGAGGCCCGCCGGCTCGTCGTGCGCGGCTTCTTCGCCGAGCTGGTCCAGCAGATCGGCCTTCCGGACGTCGAGGCCCGGCTGCTCGACAAGATCGAGGCCGAGCTGGAGGCGTCGGTCTGATGGCCTTCGTCAAAGCCTGTGCGCTGAGCGAGCTGGAGGACGACACCCCCAAGCGGGTGGAGCTCGACGGCACGCCGGTCTCCGTCGTCCGCACCGAGGGCGAGGTGTTCGCGATCAACGACATCTGCTCGCACGCGAACGTCTCGCTGTCCGAGGGCGAGGTCGAGGACTGCTCGATCGAGTGCTGGCTGCACGGATCGAGCTTCGACCTGCGCACCGGCAAGCCGTCCGGCCTTCCCGCGACGCGCCCCGTCCCCGTATACCCCGTCAAGATCGAAGGGGACGATGTGCTCGTCTCCGTCACCCAGGAGTCCTGAGTCACCCATGGCAACGCTTGAAATCCGCGACCTGCACGTCTCCGTCGAGGCCGACAACGCCACGAAGGAGATCCTCAAGGGCGTCGACCTGACCGTGAAGCAGGGCGAGACCCACGCCATCATGGGCCCCAACGGGTCCGGCAAGTCCACCCTCGCGTACTCCCTCGCAGGTCACCCCAAGTACACGATCACCAGCGGCACGGTGACCCTGGACGGCGAGGACGTCCTGGAGATGTCCGTGGACGAGCGGGCCCGCGCCGGCCTGTTCCTCGCCATGCAGTACCCGGTCGAGATCCCCGGTGTCTCGGTCTCCAACTTCCTGCGCACCTCCGCCACCGCCGTCCGCGGCGAGGCCCCCAAGCTGCGTACCTGGGTCAAGGAGGTCAAGGAGACGATGGCCCAGCTCCAGATGGACCCGGCCTTCGCCGAGCGCAACGTCAACGAGGGCTTCTCCGGCGGTGAGAAGAAGCGCCACGAGATCCTCCAGCTGGAGCTCCTCAAGCCGAAGGTCGCCATCCTGGACGAGACCGACTCCGGTCTGGACGTCGACGCCCTGCGTATCGTCTCCGAGGGCGTCAACCGCGTCCGCGAGACCGGCGAGGTCGGCACCCTGCTGATCACGCACTACACCCGGATCCTCCGGTACATCAAGCCCGACTTCGTGCACGTGTTCGCCAACGGCCGGATCGCCGAGTCCGGCGGCGCGGAGCTGGCCGACAAGCTGGAGAACGAGGGCTACGAGGCATACGTGAAGGGTGGCGCTGCCGCGTGACATATCTGCCGGGCCTCCTCGACACCGAGGCGATCCGCAAGGACTTCCCCCTCCTGGACCGCACGGTCCACGACGGCAAGAAGGTCGTGTACCTGGACAGCGCGGCGACCTCGCAGAAGCCGCGCCAGGTCCTCGACGCCCTCAACGAGTACTACGAGCGCCACAACGCCAATGTGCACCGGGGCGTGTACACGATCGCGGAGGAGGCCACGGCGCTGTACGAGGGCGCCCGTGACAAGGTCGCCGCCTTCATCAACGCGCCCAGCCGCGACGAGGTCATCTTCACGAAGAACGCCTCGGAGTCGCTGAACCTCGTGGCCAACATGCTCGGCTGGGCCGACGAGCCCTACCGGGTCGACCACGAGACCGAGATCGTCACCACGGAGATGGAGCACCACTCCAACATCGTTCCCTGGCAGCTGCTCTCGCAGCGCACGGGCGCGAAGCTGAAGTGGTTCGGCATCACCGACGACGGCCGGCTCGACCTGTCCAACATCGACGAGATCATCACCGAGAAGACGAAGATCGTCTCCTTCACGCTGGTCTCGAACATCATGGGCACGCACAACCCGGTCGAGCAGATCGTCCGCCGCGCCCAGGAGGTCGGTGCGCTCGTCTGCGTCGACGCCTCCCAGGCGGCCCCCCACATGGTGCTCGACGTGCAGGCGCTCCAGGCCGACTTCGTGGCGTTCACCGGTCACAAGATGGTCGGCCCGACCGGCATCGGCGTGCTCTGGGGACGGCAGGAGCTCCTGGAGGACCTGCCGCCGTTCCTGGGTGGCGGCGAGATGATCGAGACCGTGTCGATGCACTCCTCGACCTACGCCCCCGCGCCGCACAAGTTCGAGGCCGGTACGCCCCCGATCGCCCAGGCCGTCGGCCTCGGCGCGGCCGTGGACTACCTCTCGGCGATCGGCATGGAGAACATCCACCGCCATGAGCAGGCCATCACCGCCTACGCGGTGAAGCGCCTCCTCGAAGTGCCGGACCTGCGGATCATCGGTCCGGCCAGCGCGGAGGACCGCGGCGCGACGATCTCCTTCACGCTCGGCGACATCCATCCGCACGACGTGGGGCAGGTGCTGGACGAACAGGGCATCGCGGTCCGGGTCGGCCACCACTGCGCCCGCCCGGTCTGCCTGCGGTACGGAATTCCTGCGACGACGCGAGCGTCGTTCTATCTGTACTCCACGCCCGCCGAGGTCGACGCCCTGGTGGACGGCCTGGAACACGTCCGGAATTTTTTCGCCTAGACGCGGCTGGGGATTGACTCGTGAAGCTGGATTCCATGTACCAGGAAGTGATCCTGGACCACTACAAGCACCCCCACGGGCGCGGTCTGCGGGACGGCGACGCCGAGGTGCACCACGTCAATCCGACGTGTGGTGACGAGATCACGCTGCGGGTGCGGTACGACGGCGAGACCATCGCCGACGTGAGTTACGAGGGCCAGGGCTGCTCCATCAGCCAGGCCAGCGCGTCCGTGCTGAACGATCTGCTGGTCGGCAAGGAACTGGGCGAGGCGCAGAAGATCCAGGCCGCGTTCCTGGAACTGATGCAGTCGAAGGGGCAGCTGGAGCCCGACGACGCGATGGAAGAGGTGCTGGAGGACGCGGTCGCGTTCGCCGGCGTCTCCAAGTACCCGGCCCGGGTGAAATGCGCGCTGCTGAGCTGGATGGCGTGGAAGGACGCGACGGCGCAGGCGCTGTCCGAAGGGAAGACCGCATGAGCGACAACGAGACCGTGACGACCAAGCCGGCCTCCGAGGAGGAGGTCCGCGAAGCGCTGTACGACGTGGTCGACCCCGAGCTGGGCATCGACGTCGTCAACCTGGGGCTGATCTACGGCATCCACATCGACGACGCCAACATCGCCACCCTCGACATGACCCTGACGTCCGCGGCCTGTCCGCTGACCGATGTCATCGAGGACCAGGCGAAGTCCGCGACGGACGGCATCGTCAACGAGCTGCGGATCAACTGGGTCTGGATGCCGCCGTGGGGTCCGGACAAGATCACGGACGACGGCCGCGAGCAGCTGCGCGCGCTGGGCTTCAACGTCTGAGCGTCCGCGTTCCGCGTACGACCCCGTGCGACCGAAACGGCCCCAGCATCCGCCGGGGCCGTTTCGGCGTTGTCGCCGTGGGGAGTGCCGGGCAGACTGTGCCCATGGCTCTTCGCTTCTACCAGCTCGCTGTCGATGCCCACGATCTGCCCGCACAGGCCCGCTTCTGGTGTGCCGCCCTGGACTGGCGGGTGCTCTACGAGGACGCGGACGAGATCGTCATCGGAGCCGACGAGGCCGCGCTGCCCGGCATCTGCTTCTTGCCTGTGCCCGAGGACAAGGCGGTCAAGAACCGGCTGCACATCGACCTCTCGCCGGACGACCAGGCCGCCGAGGTCGAGCGGCTGATCGGGCTCGGCGCCCGGCGCGTCGAGGTCGGCCAGCCGTCGGACGTGACGTGGGTGGTGCTGGCCGACCCGGAGGGCAACGAGTTCTGCGTACTGCGCCCGAAGAAGACGCTGACCGACTGACGCCGGGGCGCCGGGGCCGCTACGCCGCGTACGGCGGTGGTACGGCGGCGGCCTCGGTGAGGACCGGCGCCAGGTCCTCGGTGCGGATGCGCCGGTCCACGTACAGCAGCCCGGTCACCAGCGGCGGGAACACCGCGACGATCAGCTGGCTCACCAGCTGGCCGAGCACTCCGACGACCAGGTAGCCGCCGAGTGCGGTGATGATCGCGGCCGGGTGGGTGTTCTCGTCCAGGGCGGCGCCGCCCAGCGCGCCCGTGAACATGCCGAGGAAGCTGAACGGCAGCTGGATGACGTAGCCCGCCACGGAGGCGATCATGCTCGCGAGCAGCGTCATCCCGCAGATCCGCCACCAGTCGCCGCGTACCAGCAGGGCCGAGCGGCGCATCGATGCCACGGGCCCCTGGTTCTCGAACACGGCGGCCGAGGGGGCGAGCGACAGCCGCACCCAGAGCCAGAGGGCCAGCGGGATGAAGGCGAGGAAGCAGATGGCGCCCACGACGATCAGTGCCACCGCGCCCCCGCCGCCGTCCGTGGCGACCGCGGCGATGATGCCCCCGGTGAGCGCGGCGATCGCCAGCACCATCGGCACCATGGTGATCAGCCCGGTCAGCAGCAGCGTGCCGATCACCGCGGGCGTCCGCGCCCAGGCCCGCCGCCAGACCGCGGAGAACGTCGTCGGCCGGCCCAGCACCGCCTCCTGGAGGACCGCCGGCACCGCCGCGTAGACCACGGCCGAGGCGATCACCATCGCGAGGAACCCGAGCAGCACGACCACGCCGAACGCGACGAGCACGGGCACCACGTCCCCCGAGGCGGCGCTCTCGCCCTCGTCCAGCGCGAACAGCCGGTCCAGATGGTCCGAGACCGCCGCGTACGCGACGGCGACCGCGGCGCCCACCACGACCAGTGCCCCGCCGTACAGCGCCGCGCCCACCGCGAAGAGCTGCTTGCCGTAGCGGCCCAGCGTCGAGAACGCGCCGTTGAACACGTCCCCGAGCTTCAACGGCCCCAGGGGTATGACCCCCGGCTTCGGCGGCATCCAGCCACCACCACCCCAGCCGCCCCACCCTGCGTCCTGCGCCACTGCCGCTCCCGCCCGTCTGTTCGATCATGTACTGAACGGACTACGGTAGCGGCAAGGCGTTACGTACACTTGTACACATGGGATACGGACTGCTCGCCGCGGCCATCGCGGCGGAGGTGGCGGGGACGACCGCCATGAAGTACAGCGAGGGATTCACCCGGCTGTGGCCCTCGCTGATCACCGTCGCCGGTTATCTGCTGGCCTTCTCCCTGCTCGCCCAGACCCTCAAGACCCTCTCCGTCGGCACCGCCTACGCGATCTGGGCGGGCGTCGGCACCGCGGCCGTGGCCCTCATCGGGATGTTCTTCCTCGGGGAGTCCGCGAGTCCGCTCAAGGCGCTCGGCGTCGTGCTGGTCATCGCCGGTGTGGTGGTGCTCAACCTGGGCGGGGCGCACTGATGGCGCGGCGGTACGACCCCGAGCGGCGGGCCCGGATCATCGACGCGGCGATCCGGGTGGTCGGCGAGCGGGGGATCGCCGGGCTGAGCCACCGCTCCGTCGCCGCCGAGGCCGATGTGCCGCTGGGCTCCACCACGTACCACTTCGCCTCCCTGGACGAACTGCTCGTCGCCGCCCTGCGCCGGACCAACGAGAACTTCGCCGCCGTGCTGCGCGAGAGCCCCGCCCTCGCCGACCCGGAAGCGGACCTCGCCGCCGAACTCGCCCGGCTGCTGGGTGAGTTCTTCGCGGGCGGCCGGGGCCGGGCCGAGCTGGAGTACGAGCTGTATCTCGCCGCCGTGCGCAGGCCCGCGCTGCGCCCGGTCGCCACCGAGTGGGCCGACGGCGTGACCGCCCTGCTCCGCCCCCGCACCGACCCGGCGACCGCGCGGGCCCTGGTCGCCCTGATGGACGGCATCTGCATCCAGGTGCTGCTCACGGGCGGCGCGTACGACGAGGCGTACGCACGGGAGATGCTGGGGCGGGTCGCGGGGTGACGGAATCCGGCGGCGGTCAGCGGCCGGCCGTGTCCTTCACCGCCGCCAGGGCCGCCCGCACGCTGTCCTCGATGTCGGTGACCGGGTACAGCACTTCGCGCACCGTGCGGTCCCGGTCCACCACCAGGGTCAGCCGCTTGGCGCGGACGGTCCCGCCGGCGCGGAACGTCGGCAGGCGCAGCGCGGCGGTCAGTTCCAGGTCGGCGTCGGAGAGGAGCGGGAAGCGCATCCGCTCCGCCTCGGCGAACGCCGCCTGCTCGTCCGGACGTTGCGTGGAGACACCGCGGACGGCCGCGCCCGCCGTCGTGAAGTCGGCCAGCCGGTCGCGGTAGGTGCACGATTCGAGCGTGCAGCCGCGGGCGCCGGGGATGCCGGACCAGCCCGGTGGATAGGACTCCTGGCGGGCGTAGGCGCCGGGAAAGAAGTACAGGACGGTGTACGGGGTGTCCGCCACCGGGTCCCGGCGGTCGCCGTCGGCGCCCGGCAGGGCCAGGTCGGGCACGCGCGTTCCGCGCAGCGCGTGCACGCGTGCGGCCTCCCGTGAGGACTCGTCCGTGGTCGCCATCGTCTCCCCGTCTCCCATCACCCAGGCGTCGCCCCAGTCCTGGAGCGCGATCAGTACCGGCAGCAGGGCGCGGCCGCGCGGGGTCAGCCGGTACTCGTACCGCACCGGCCGCTCCTGGTACGGCTCGCGGGAGAGCACCCCCGCCTCGACGAGCAGCCGCAGCCGTTCCGTCAGGACCTTGCGCGAGACGCCGAGTTCGCGTTGGAGCGCGTCGAACCGGTGCACTCCGCGCGCGGTGTCCCGCACGATCAGCAGGGTCCACCAGTCGCCGACCACGTCGAGCGCCTGCGCGATGGCGCAGTCGGCGTCGGCCTGGCTGATGCGCTGGGACATGGGGCCTCCCTCGGTGGTCAGGGCTGCCATTCAACTTCATCGGGCCGCGTTGACCTGCGGAATCCATGCTGCCATAGTCAGTTCCCAAAAGGAACTCACTCGGTTGTTCCGTGGGGGAGGGTGTTCGGATGGGGATGCTGCAGGGTGTGCCGCGCACGGTGCGGCTGCTGGCCTTCGGGGCGTTCTTCAACGCGGTGGTGAGCTTCACCTTCGTCTACCTCTTCGTCTATCTGACGGGCCCGCGCGGGCTCTCCGTCGCCCAGGCCGGGCTGCTCACCGGCATCGGCGGCACCGGTCTGGTCGCGGGGAACTTCACCGGCGGCTGGTTCGGCGACCGCTACGGACACCGCCGGATGCTGCTGCTCGGCGCCGGCGTGAGCGGCGCCGTGCTCGTCACCCTCCCGCTGCTGCCGCTCGCCGCGCTGTACGCCGCACTGCCGCTCGCCCAGTACGCGAGCGGCGTCGTGCGGGCCGCCAACTCCGCGCTGGTGGCCGTCTCCGTCCCGGAGGGCGGCCGGCGCCAGAGCTTCGCCCTGACCCGCTTCGCCTCCAACGGCGGCTTCACCCTCGGGCCGCCCGCCGGAGCGCTGATCGCCGCCCGCTTCTCGTACGACTGGCTGTTCCTCGCCGACGGTGTGGGCACCCTGCTCTTCGCCTGTTACGCGGCCCGCATCCTCCCCGCCCGGGGCACCGCGCACTCCCGCCCCGCGCCCCCGCCGCCCGGCGCCCCGGGGCTGTGGCGCGCACTGCGGGCCAGGCCCGCCGTGCCGGTCCTGCTCGCCGCGATCGTCTGCGTGGACGTCGTCTACCGCCAGCAGTACTCCACCCTCCCGGTCTTCCTCGCGGACCACGGGCACGGCACCGCGTTCTACGGCTGGCTCGTCGCCGTGAACGGCGGGGTCATCCTCTGCCTGGAACTGCCCGCCGCCCACGCCCTGCGCGCCCGCGCCCCGCTGGGCATCATCGGCGCCGGACTGCTGCTGGTCGCGGCCGGGTACGCGCTGCTGATCCCGGGCGCCGGGGCCGGGTACGCCGTCCTCATGATGGTCTCCCTCACCCTCGGCGAGATCCTGTACAAGACCCCGGCCACGGCGTACGTCGCCGACCAGGCGCCGGCCCACGCGCAGGGCCGCTTCCAGAGCCTGTACGCGGGCGCCTCGATCAGCGGCCAGGTCCTGGCCCCGCTGCTGGGCGGCGCCCTGTACGCCACCGCGCCCGCGCTGCTCTGGCCCGCCTGCGCGGTCCTGGCGGGCCT
>NZ_JAAGNI010000526.1 GCF_010550605.1 Streptomyces sp. SID9727 | reverse complement strand
GGTCGCGTCGCCCGCCGTGCGGGCCCGCCTCGCCGGGCGCGCCGGGGCCGGCGGGAGCTGGCCCTTCAGCGGGCCCCACTCGTTCGGGTCCGGGACGCCCGGCGGGAGCATCGTGCGGCGCTTCGGGCCGCCGTGGTCCGACTCGCCCGGTTCCTTCGCGCCCGGCCAGGCCTTCGCGACGCGGGCGGCCAGGACGAAGTCCTTGCGGAGGGGATGGCCCTCGAAGTTCTCGGGGAGGAGGAGGGGGACCAGATGCGGGTGGTCCTCGAAGACGACGCCGAACATCTCGTGCGTCTCGCGTTCGTGCCAGGCGGCCCCCGCGTACACACCGGTCGCCGTCGGCAGGGCCGGGGCCTCGTGCGGCACCGTCGTACGGACGAGCAGGCGGCGGACCCCGGAGCCGGGCAGCGCCGCCACGTGCGCGCACACCCGGAAGCCGGTGCCCGGTTCGTCCACCGCGCTCAGCCAGTCGAAGTACGTGCAGCCCAGGGCGTCGCGGGCCGTTTCGAGGGCGGCGATCCACGCGGTGGGCGGGACGTCCACGGTCAGCAGGTCGTACGCCTGTTCCGCCCTCGCGTCCTCGCCGAAGACCTCGGTCACCGCGTCCGGGAGGCGGTCGAAGAGGGTCACTTGCCGTCCCCCTTCACCAGGCCGCTGCGCAGCGCGTCCGTCGACGGGCGGCCGCCCGCGGCCTCCGCGTACCGCTCCCCCAGCGACTCGCGCGCGATCTTCTCCTGGAGCTTCAGGATGCCCTGGAGCAGCGCCTCGGGCCGGGGCGGGCAGCCGGGGACGTAGACGTCGACGGGGATGATCTGGTCGACGCCCTTGGTCACGGAGTACGAGTCCCAGTAGGGGCCGCCGCAGTTGGAGCAGGCGCCGAAGGAGATGACGTACTTGGGCTCGGGCATCTGCTCGTACAGGCGCTTGACCGCCGGGGCCATCTTGTCCGTCACCGTGCCGGAGACGATCATGAGGTCGGCCTGGCGCGGGCCCGGCGCGAAGGGGATCACGCCGAGCCGGATGAAGTCGTGGCGCGCCATGGAGGCGGCGATGAATTCGATGGCGCAGCAGGCGAGTCCGAAGTTGAAGACCCAGAGGCTGTAGCGGCGGCCCCAGTTGAGGACCACCTTCATCGGTTCCGGTGCGAGCCGGGACAGGACGCCCAGGCGCTTCGGTTCCGGGAGGAACGTGGGTACGGCGGCGGGTTCGTCCCCCGCCCCGGCCGACGACGGGCTCGTCACGTCCATTCGAGGACGCCCTTCTTCCATGCGTAGAGCAGTCCCACGGCCAGGAAACCGAGGAAGATGAACATTTCCACCAGCGTGGTCGCGCCGTAGCCCGGCGCCGCGAAGACCGTCGCCCAGGGGAAGAGGAAGATCGAGTCGACGGCGAAGATCACGTACAGGAAGGCGTACACGTAGTAGCGGACCTGGGTGTGCGCCCAGCCCTCCCCCACCGGGTCCACACCGCACTCGTACGTGAGCAGCTTCTCCGGCGTCGGGACCACCGGCCTCAGCAGCCGGCCCGCGCCGAACGCGACGGCGACGAACAGGACGCCGACCACGGCGAGCAGTCCGACCACCGAGTACGCGTGGAAGTAGTCCGACGACGCGAGCACCGTCCGCGCCGGTGTCGATGCCGCACCGGGAAGACCCGTCACGTCCGCCCCTCGCTCCCTAGCCCCGTCCCACGATCCGTACGCACGGGAGTCTAGGCCCTGTAAAGGACGGGTAAGCAGTTGCGTCGGGCAACGGACGGGGAACGGGAGAGGCACGGGGGAGACGGGTGGGGCGTACGGGTGGGGATATCCCTACTTCACCTCACCCACGAACCCCATGGCATCCGCCTCGCGCGCCCGGCAGGCTGGGCGTATGACCATGAGCCCCCAGGTGCCCGCCCACGACGGGCCGCCTCCCGTCCGCTTCGCCTTCGGCCGGTGGACGTGGAAGGAGGTCGCGCACCTCCTCGCCAACCTGCCGATGGCGATCGTCGGATTCGTTTACACGGTGGTGATGATCGCGATCGGCGTGGGCCTCGCGGTCACCGTCATCGGTCTGCCGCTGCTGGCCGCCGGGCTCCAGGGTTCCCGGCTGATCGGACGCGCCGAGCGGGCCCGGGCCCGGAAGCTCCTGGGAGTCCGGGTCGAGGAGCCGAGCCCGCCGGCCCGGGGCCGCGAGGACGACGGGTTCTTCGCGTGGCTGTGGACCGGTCTGCGCGACCCGGTCGCCTGGCGGACGGCGCTGTACTCGTTCATCCGGCTCCCGTGGGGCATCCTCACCTTCGTCGTGATGCTCGTCTGCCTCGTCGTGTGGCCGGCGCTCCCCTTCGCGGCGCGGCTGATGGGCAACGCGGACCGGGCCATGGTGCGCGGGCTGCTCTCCCCCTCCGACGACCTGGAGCGCCGCATCGCGGAGCTGGAGTCGGACCGGGGCGTGGTGGTCGACACGGCCGCCGCGGACCTGCGCCGCATCGAGCGCGACCTGCACGACGGGGCGCAGGCCCGCCTGGTCGCCCTCGCCATGGGCCTCGGCCTCGCCAAGGAGAAGCTGACGGACGACCCGGAGGCCGCCGCCCGCATGGTCGACGAGGCGCACGGCGAAGTGAAGGTCGCCCTCCAGGAACTCCGCGACCTCGCCCGGGGCATCCACCCCGCCGTCCTCACCGACCGCGGCCTGGACGCCGCCCTCTCCGCGATCGCCTCCCGCTGCACCGTGCCCGTCACGGTACGGGTGGAGCTTCCGGGGCGCCCGGCGCAGGCCATCGAGGGCATCGCGTACTTCACCGTCTCGGAACTCCTCCAGAACGTCAGCAAGCACAGCGGGGCCCGGTCCGCGTCCGTCGACGTGTGGCGCTCCGGCGACCGGCTGCTCATCCAGGTCGGCGACGACGGGCGGGGCGGGGCCTCCATGGACGGCGGCACGGGCATGGCGGGGCTGGCCGAGCGGCTGGACGCCGTGGACGGGGTCTTCGTGCTCGAATCGCCCGCCGGCGGCCCGACGACCGTCACGGCGGAGCTGCCGTGGCGCGACCGGGGAGCCGAGAAGAGCGCGGCGGGGACGCGCGGCGTGTAACGGGCGTCACGGGGGTGGGGAAAACCCCCGGTCCGAGACGGGAACCGTCCTCATGGTGCGGAGGCGCCCGGACCCGCAGTCTTGAAGTACAGCAGGCACGCACATCCACGCACACAGATCCACGCACGCAAGCACCTTCACGGACGCGGAAGAAACGGACGGAATCCCATGGCCACGGCATACGGACCGGACACACGGACCCCTCAGCGGTCAGGAAGCGGCCTCGGGAACCGGCCCACGCGGCGGCACGTCCTGCCGGCCGCGCTGCGGGCGCCCCTGGAGGGCAGGACCTGGCGCGAGTTCTGGTACCTGATGCTGAGCCTGCCGATCAGCGTGGTCCTCTTCTCCTTCTCGATCACCATGGTCTCGCTGGGCGCGGGCCTGCTCGTCACCTTCCTGGGCATTCCGGTGCTGGCCGCGGGCCTGGTCATGTGCCGGGGCTTCGGGGCGCTGGAGCGGACCCGGGCGCGGGCGCTGCTGCGGCTGGACGTGCCCGACCCGGCACCGGTGCGGGGCCGGAAGGGCGGGCTGATGTCCTGGGTCGGCGCGGTCCTGAAGAGCGGGGTGTCCTGGCGGCACCTGGTGTACTCGCTGCTGCACTTCCCGTGGGCGGTCTTCGCGTTCTGCGTGGCGCTGACGTTCCAGGCGTGGGGCTGGGCGGCGCTCACCTACCCCCTGTGGCACTGGTTCGTGCCCTCGCACACCGGCGTCTCGGGCATCCAGCTGTACGGGGACGCCCAGCACGAGGTCTACCTCGACTCGGGCGTCGACCTCGCGCTGACCGCCGGCCTGGGCCTGGGCGTCGTCCTCGTGACCCCCTGGGTGATCCGGGGCCTGGCGACCGTGGACCGGCTGATGGTGGCGGGGCTGCTGAGCCCGTCCCGGCTGGCGGAGCGCGTCACGGAGCTGGAGTCGGACCGGGGTGTCGTCGTGGACACCGCCGCCGCGGACCTGCGCCGCATCGAGCGCGACCTGCACGACGGCGCGCAGGCCAGGCTCGTCGCCCTCGCCATGGACCTCGGCCTCGCCAAGGAGAAGCTGACGGACGACCCGGAGGCCGCCGCCCGCATGGTCGACGAGGCGCACGGCGAGGTGAAGGTCGCCCTCCAGGAACTCCGCGACCTCGCCCGGGGCATCCACCCCGCCGTCCTCACCGACCGCGGCCTGGACGCCGCCCTCTCCGCGATCGCCTCCCGCTGCACCGTGCCCGTCAGCGTGGAGGTGGACCTGCCGTCCCGGCCCGCGCAGGCCATCGAGGGAATCGCGTACTTCACCGTCTCCGAACTCCTGCAGAACGTCAGCAAGCACGCCGGCGCCACCCGCGCCTCGGTCGACGTGTGGCGCACGGAGGGCCGCCTGCTGCTCCAGGTGACCGACGACGGGCGCGGCGGCGCCGACCCGGCGTCCGGCAGCGGGCTCGCCGGTCTGGCCGAACGGCTGGACGCCGTCGACGGGGTCCTGGTCGTCGACTCGCCGGTGGGCGGCCCGACCAAGGTCACCGCGGAGCTGCCCTGGCGCGGCTGACCGCGGATCCACGGCACGGCGCCTCCGAGGTCAACCCCGCGCACGCTCGCGACGTCACTGCCGTTACTGGGATGCTGTACGGCGTACGGGTCGTGCCAGCGAGTGAGCAGTGGGGGAAACAGCGTCGTGGTGGAGGACAGGGTGCGCGTGGTCATCGCCGAGGATTCGGTACTGCTCCGGGAGGGACTGACCCGGTTGCTGACCGATCTGGGGCATGACGTCGTCGCGGGCGTCGGGGACGCGGAGGCGCTGATCAAGACGATCGGGGACCTCGCCGGCCAGGGCGAGCTGCCGGACGTGGTGGTCGCGGACGTGCGGATGCCTCCGACCCACACCGACGAGGGCGTCCGGGCGGCGGTGCGGCTGCGCCGGGACTACCCGGGGATCGGGGTGCTGGTCCTGTCGCAGTACGTGGAGGAGCAGTACGCCACCGAGCTGCTGGCCGGGTCCAGCCGGGGCGTCGGGTACCTGCTGAAGGACCGGGTCGCCGAGGTCCGGGAGTTCGTGGACGCGGTGGTCCGGGTGGCGCAGGGCGGTACGGCGCTGGACCCGGAGGTGGTGGCGCAGCTGCTGGGCCGCAGCCGGAAGCAGGACGTGCTGGCCGGGCTGACGCCGCGTGAGCGCGAGGTGCTGGGCCTGATGGCGGAGGGGCGTACGAACTCCGCGGTGGCCAAGCAGCTGGTGGTGAGCGACGGGGCGGTCGAGAAGCACGTCAGCAACATCTTCCAGAAGCTGGGCCTGGCTCCGAGCGAGGGCGACCACCGCCGGGTGCTGGCGGTGCTGACGTATCTGAACTCCTGACGCGGCGCGACCGGCCCGGGCGCGGGTCCGGCGGGGAGCCGCGCGACTGGTGGATCATGACCGGGCGGCGCCGGCGGAGGTCTCGGCGTCCAGTACGCCAACGTGCCGAATCACGTCTCATATTGCCGTCCATCATGTGATCTGCCGGAGGTGGGCGACCCTTACGGACGTAGGGTGGGCGGGGGACCTCCGGCGGGCCGGACGGTTCCGAGCCGCCGTGCCGAGGGAGGTCCAGTAAGTGACCAGCCAGGTCAGTAGCCCAGCCGAACAGGCCGACGAGGCCGACGAGGCGCTTGTAGGGGGACAGCGTGCCCCCCAGTCCGCAGCCGCGGAATACGGTGCGAAGGAAGTCCGCCGTCTGGACCGGGTGATCATCCGCTTCGCGGGTGACTCGGGCGACGGCATGCAGCTCACGGGTGACCGGTTCACCTCGGAGACGGCGTCCTTCGGGAACGACCTCTCCACGCTGCCGAACTTCCCCGCCGAGATCCGCGCCCCCGCGGGCACCCTGCCGGGGGTCTCGTCGTTCCAGCTGCACTTCGCAGACCACGACATCCTGACCCCGGGTGACGCGCCGAACGTGCTGGTCGCGATGAACCCGGCGGCGCTGAAGGCGAACATCGCCGACGTGCCGCGCGGGGCCGAAATCATCGTGAACACCGATGAGTTCACGAAGCGGCCGATGGCGAAGGTCGGGTACGACACCAACCCGCTGGAGGACGGCTCGCTGGAGGCGTACAACGTCCATCCGGTGCCGCTGACCACGCTCACGATCGAGGCGCTGAAGGAGTTCGGGCTCTCCCGCAAGGAGGCCGAGCGCTCGAAGAACATGTTCGCGCTCGGGCTGCTGTCCTGGATGTACCACCGCCCCACCGAGGGCACCGAGGCGTTCCTGCGGGCGAAGTTCGCCAAGAAGCCGCAGATCGCCGAGGCGAACGTGGTCGCGTACCGGGCCGGGTGGAACTTCGGCGAGACGACGGAGGACTTCGCCGTCAGCTACGAGGTGGCGCCGGCCTCGCAGGCGTTCCCCACCGGCACGTACCGGAACATCTCGGGGAACCTCGCCCTGGCCTACGGGCTGATCGCCGCGGGCCGCCAGGCCGATCTGCCGGTCTACCTCGGCTCGTACCCGATCACGCCGGCCTCGGACATCCTGCACGAGCTGAGCAAGCACAAGAACTTCGGCGTGCGCACCTTCCAGGCCGAGGACGAGATCGCGGGCATCGGTGCCGCGCTGGGCGCCGCGTTCGGCGGTTCGCTCGCCGTGACGACGACATCCGGGCCCGGTGTGGCGCTGAAGTCGGAGACCATCGGGCTGGCGGTCTCGCTCGAACTGCCGCTGCTCATCGTGGACATCCAGCGCGGCGGCCCGTCGACCGGACTGCCCACGAAGACCGAGCAGGCGGACCTGCTCCAGGCGATGTACGGGCGCAACGGCGAGGCCCCGGTGCCGATCGTGGCCCCGCGCACCCCGGCCGACTGCTTCGACGCGGCGCTGGACGCGGCCCGGATCGCCCTGACCTACCGCACCCCGGTCTTCCTGCTCTCCGACGGCTACCTGGCCAACGGCTCCGAGCCCTGGCGCATCCCGGAGCTCGACCAGCTCCCGGACCTGCGCGTCCAGTTCGCCGGCGGCCCGAACCACGAACTGGCCGACGGCACCGAGGTGTTCTGGCCGTACAAGCGCGACCCGCAGACGCTGGCCCGCCCGTGGGCGGTCCCGGGCACGCCCGGCCTCGAACACCGCATCGGCGGCATCGAGAAGCAGGACGGCACCGGCAACATCTCGTACGACCCCGCCAACCACGACTTCATGGTCCGCACCCGGCAGGCCAAGGTGGACGGCATCGAGGTCCCGGACGTGGAGGTGGACGACCCCGCGGAGGCGCGCACGCTGGTGCTGGGCTGGGGCTCGACGTACGGCCCGATCACGGCCGCCGTGCGCCGGCTGCGCGCCTCGGGGCGCTCCATCGCGCAGGCTCACCTGCGCCACATCAACCCGTTCCCGCGGAATCTGGGCGAGGTCCTGAAGCGTTACGACAAGGTGGTCGTGCCCGAGATGAACCTCGGTCAGCTGGCCACGCTCATCCGCGCCAAGTACCTGGTGGACGCGCACAGTTACAACCAGGTCAACGGCATGCCGTTCAAGGCCGAGCAGCTCGCGGCAGCTCTTGAGGAGGCCATCGATGCCTGAGGTGAACGAACTGCTCCAGCTGGTGCCCAAGGCCGAGGCGAAGCAGTCCATGAAGGACTTCAAGTCGGACCAGGAGGTGCGCTGGTGCCCCGGCTGCGGTGACTACGCGGTCCTCGCCGCCGTGCAGGGCTTCATGCCCGACCTCGGTCTGGCGAAGGAGAACATCGTCTTCATCTCCGGCATCGGCTGCTCCTCGCGCTTCCCGTACTACATGAACACGTACGGGATGCACTCGATCCACGGCCGCGCCCCGTCGATCGCGACCGGCCTGGCCACCTCGCGGCGGGACCTGTCGGTGTGGGTCGTCACCGGTGACGGCGACGCGCTGTCCATCGGCGGCAACCACCTGATCCACGCGCTGCGCCGCAACGTGAACCTCAAGATCCTGCTGTTCAACAACCGGATCTACGGGCTGACCAAGGGGCAGTACTCCCCCACCTCCGAGCTGGGCAAGATCACCAAGTCGACGCCGATGGGCTCGCTGGACGCCCCGTTCAACCCGGTGTCGCTGGCGATCGGCGCGGAGGCGTCGTTCGTGGCCCGGACCGTCGACTCGGACCGCAAGCACCTCACGAGCGTGCTGCGGGCCGCCGCCGACCACCCGGGCACGGCGCTGGTGGAGATCTACCAGAACTGCAACATCTTCAACGACGGCGCGTTCGAGGTCCTGAAGGACAAGGACCAGGCGCAGGAGGCGGTGATCCGGCTGGAGCACGGGCAGCCGATCGTCTTCGGCGCGGAAGGCTCGAAGGGTGTCGTACGGGACCCGCTGACCGGTGACCTCCAGGTCGTCGCCGTCACCGAGGACAACAAGTCGCGGATCCTCGTCCACGACGCACACGCCCCGAGCCCGACGACCGCCTTCGCGCTGTCCCGGCTCGCCGACGCGGACACCCTGCACCACACCCCGATCGGAGTGCTGCGCAGCGTGGAGCGCCCGGTGTACGACACGACGATGGCCGAGCAGCTGGACACGGCCGTGGAGCGGCACGGCAAGGGCGACCTGGCCGCGCTGCTCGCGGGGAACGACAACTGGACGGTGGTCGGCTGACGCCGGTCCCCCGCTCCGCGGAAGCGCGCCGGGCCTGCCCCTCACGGGCGGGCCGGCGCGCTTTCGCGTAGGGCCCCACATGGGCACTTTCTTTTAGTTAGCGCATTCCGTAGGGTGGTGTGAGAACGAAGCGACCCATCGAGGAGAAACCCATGAGCATCGTCGTCACCGGAGCAACCGGAGCACTCGGCCGACTCGTCGTGGACCACCTGCTGACCACTGTCCCCGCCACCGAGGTCGTCGCCGTGGTCCGCGACAAGGAGAAGGCCGCCGGCCTGGCCGCCCGGGGCGTCGAGCTGCGCATCGCCGACTACAGCCGCCCCGAGACCCTGGCGGACGTCTTCCGCCCCGGCGACCGGGTCCTCCTCATCTCCGGCAACGAGATCGGCAGCCGCGTCCCCCAGCACACCGCGGTCATCGACGCGGCCAAGGCGGCGGGCGTCGCCCAGCTCGCGTACACCGGGATACTCGGCGGGCCCGAGGCCGACTTCACGCTGGCCGACGAGCACCGGGCGACCGAGCGGCTGATCCTGGACTCCGGCCTGCCGTACACCTTCCTGCGCAACGGCTGGTACACGGAGAACCAGACCGAGAACCTGGCCCCGGTCCTCGCGCACGGCGCGGTCGTCGCCAGCGCGGGCGACGGCCGCATCGCCTACGCCTCCCGCGACGACTACGCGGCAGCCGCCGCAGCCGTCCTGACCGGCGAGGGCCACCTGAACCGCGCGTACGAGCTGAGCGGCGACACCGCCCTCTCCTACGCCGACTACGCGGCCGAGGTCGCGAAGGCCACCGGCAAGGAGATCGCCCACAACGACGTCCCGGCCGCCGTCCACCAGGAGATCCTGACCGGCGCCGGGCTGCCCGAGGGCTTCGCGGCGATCCTGGTCGACGTGGACCAGGCCGTCCGGCGCGGCAAGCTGGCCGGCACCAGCGGCGACCTGGCCCGCCTGATCGGCCGCCCGACGACTCCGGTGTCCGACACCGTCGCCGCCGCGGTCGCCGCGCTCTGACCCGCACCCCGCCCGGTGTCATGACCGTCTGACGATACGGGTATGACACCGGGCCCGGGCGGCGCTACCTTCATGTGGTTGACGGTCGTACGACAGCCACCCACCAGGAGGGGCCCGTGCAGGGGACGAATGAGCAACGGGCCGGACTCCTCTCCGGCTTCGCCGCGTACGGGATGTGGGGCCTCGTCCCGCTGTACTGGCCGCTGCTGAAGCCGGCCGGGGCGGTCGAGATCCTGGCCCACCGCATGGTGTGGTCGCTCGGTGTGGTGGCGGTCCTGCTGCTCGTCCTGCGCCGGTGGTCCTGGATCGGCCCGCTGCTGCGGCAGCCGCGCAAGCTGGGGATGCTGGGGATCGCGGCGACCACGATCACCGTCAACTGGGGCCTCTACATCTGGGCCGTGAACAGCGGCCACGTGGTCGAGGCGTCCCTCGGCTACTTCATCAATCCGCTGGTCACCATCGCCATGGGCGTCCTGCTCCTGGGCGAGCGGCTGCGCCCGGCGCAGTGGGCGGCGGTCGCCACCGGCGTCGTGGCGGTGCTCGTGCTGGCCGTCGGTTACGGGAAGCCGCCGTGGATCTCGCTGATCCTGGCCTTCTCCTTCGCGACGTACGGCCTGGTCAAGAAGAAGGTCGACATGGGCGGCCTGGAATCGCTCACCGTCGAGACCGCCGTGCTCTTCCTGCCCGCGCTCGGCTATCTGATCTGGCTGGGCGCGCAGGGCACCTCGACCCTGACCTCCGAGGGCGCCGGGCACACCGCGCTCCTCGCCTCGACCGGTGTGGTCACGGCGGTGCCGCTGATCCTGTTCGGGGCGGCCGCGATCCGCATCCCGCTCTCGACCATCGGGCTGCTCCAGTACATGACCCCGATCGCCCAGTTCCTGCTGGGTGTCGCCTACTTCCACGAGGAGATGCCCGCGGAGCGGTGGGCCGGGTTCGCCCTGGTGTGGGTGGCGCTGATCGTCCTCACCTGGGACGCGCTGCGGACCGCGCGCCGCAACCGGGCCCAGGCGCAGGCGGCCCGGCTCGCCGCGACGGCGACGGCCGCACCGGCGGGAGCGGAGCGGATCGAGGTCTCACCCGGCAAAAGCCCCGGCGCCGGGACAGAATGCCGGTCATGACCCTTGAGTGGAAAGTCGTCATCGACGCCGCCGACCCGCACGCGCAGGCCGGCTTCTGGGCCCGGGCCCTCGGTTACGAGATCGAGGACAACAGCCCCCTGATCGAACGCCTCCTGGGGATCGGGGCCGTCCCGGAAGCCCTCACCACCACCGCGCACGGCCGGCGCGCCTGGCTCGACCTCGCGGCGGTGCGCCACCCGGACGACCCGTACGACGAGGACAGCGGCGCCGGGCACGGCCGCCGGCTGCTCTTCCAGCGCGTCCCCGAACCGAAGACGGTGAAGAACCGCCTCCACCTCGACCTGCACGCGGGCCCGGAGCGCCGCGAGGCCGAGGTGGCGCGGGTGGTCGGGCTCGGCGCGAAGGTCGAGCGCGAGGTGGAGGAGCCGGGGGGCCGGTGGACGGTGCTCACGGACCCCGAGGGCAACGAATTCTGCGTCCAGTGAACGCGGAAGGGGTGCCGGGCCCCCGTGACCCCGCACCCCTCCGGTCCTCCTAACCGAGGAACGTCACGTCCCAGTGGCTGCCCTCGTCCGCGTAGACGTTGCCGGACGGCGCGGTGTAGAGCGCGGCGCCGTCGCCGCGGGTGCCGGTGTGGGTGAAGTTGCCGGTGATGTGGCTGGTCAGGCAGGCCACCCGCTGGAAGTCCAGCTTGTAGCCGTTGGCGTGGCTGTACGTGCCCGACGCGTGCCCGGTCTCGGTGCCGCCGGTGATGGTGAGCGTGCAGCCGCCCACCGCCTGCTTCAGCGCGACGGCCCCGTTGGCCGTGGCGGCGCGCAGCCCGTCGAACGAGGTGCAGCTGCTGTTGGTGCGGTCCGAGCAGTTGCCGGACGAGACCCAGCCGATGCCCGCCGCGTTGAACTGGGCGGCGGCCTGGGCGTGCGTCAGGGTGCCGCTGCCGCCGCCGGTGGACCCCCCGGAGCCGGACAGCAGCGCCTCCCAGGTGGCCGGGCCGACGATGCCGTCGACCGGGCTCAGGCCCTTGGACTGCTGGAACGAGCGCACCTTCGCCTCGGTGCCGGAGCCGAAGGCCCCGTCGACCGCGAGCCCGGCGCCGTACTTGTCGAGCTGGACCTGAAGGGCCTTGACGGCCGAGCCGTTGCTGCCGTTGCTGACGGTGACGACGAGCTTGGGCCAGGTGGCGGGGCCGACCGCGCCGTCGGCGGACAGGCCGTTGGCGCTCTGGAAGCCGCGGACGCTGCTCACGGTGCCGGGGCCGAAGTCCCCGTCGGCGGTGGTGCTGAAGCCACGCGCGGTCAGCAGGTGCTGGACGGTGGTCACATCGGCGCCCTTGTCCCCGCTGTCGACGACCGGCCAGCCGGCGGCCTGGGCGGCCGGCACCACGAGCAGGGTGGCGAGGAGTGCGGCGAACACCGCGGTGATGACGGACATTGCGCGTCTCATGAACGTTTCTCCTGTGGGATGAGGTGCGGGATGACGGAACTACGCGACCAGCCGGCTCCACGTGCGGGCGTCCACGACCCCGTCGGCGGGCAGTGACCGGGTCGTCTGGAACCGGACGACGCTCGCCGCGGTCCCGGGACCGAAGGCTCCGTCGACGTCCGTCGCGATGCCGTGCGCCGCCAGCTGGCGCTGCACGGCCTCCACCGCCACGCCGTTGTCACCCTGCCGGGCGGGCGCGGCCAGCTGGTTCCAGGTCTGGAGCCCCGCGACGCCGTCCGAGGTCGCGTTCTCGGCCCTCTGGAAAGCGAGCACCGCGGCCTGGGTCGCGGGTCCGTAGTCGCCGTCCGCCGTGAGCGCGGCGCCGCGCCCGTTCAGCAGGAGCTGGAGCGTACGGACGCGTTCGCCGGTGGCCCCGGTGGAGAGCACGGGCCACACGGGCGGGGTCGCGTCGCCGCCGATGCGCGCCGCCACGTCCTGGCGCAGCTGCGGCAGCAGGGCGTAGAGGCGGTCGCCGGGGCAGTCGGTGCTGTTGAAGTCGCGGTGCCCGTAGATCTGGTACGCGGGAAGCCCGTACTGACGGCAGATGTGCGTGCACAGCTCGACCAGGCGGGCGTACTGCTCGCCGCGAGGGTCGACCGTCATGTACGTGCCCTCGTTCTCGATGCCGATGGCCACGGTGTTCTGCCCGGTGCAGTGCGCCGACTCCACCTGCCGCGTCCCGCCCTGGAGCGCGGCGAGGCTGCCGTGCCGGCCCTCCATCACGATCGCGCCCCGGCTGATGGTGAAGTGCTGCCCGGTGTCGATCCACCCCCGCTCGTCCATCTGGTCGTTCTGCATGATCCGCGCCAGCGAGAACGCCTGGGCCTGCGAGTAGTCCGTGCTGTTGGAGGTGTCGGTGTGGTGGACGATGATCTTCTGCGGCGGGGTGGCCAGGATCTTCACGGGGCTGCTGGGCTGGCGGGCGCCCCAGGCCGCGCAGTCGGAGATCACGGGCCCGGTCGCGGCGCGCGCCCGCCCCGGCGCGGCGAGCGGCAGCAGGGCGGCGGCGCCCAGCGCGAGTGTTCCGGTGAGTACGGCCCTGCGGCGCGGGTGCGGCTGGGGTCGGTCGAACGCGGTCATGCGAGGTCCTTCGGGGTCAGCGGGTGGTGGGCAGCACGGCGGAGCAGGTGGCCTTCATGCCGGGGGCGTTGTCGGCGATGTAGGCGAGCATCACGTCGCCCGTGTAGGGACCGACGACTCCGTCCGCGGTCAGGAAGACCGGGTCCCCGTGGGCCGGGTCCACCCCCCAGATGTTGATCAACTGGAACGTCTTCACGGCGGTCTCCGTGCGCGCCCCCCAGATGCCGTCGACCGCGATGTCCCCCTGCACGTTGGACACGTTGACGGCGGTCTGGACGCACCTGACGGCGGTTCCGGTGTCGCCGTACGCGACGTAACCGGCACTCGTGGACGCCTGAGCCGGTCCGGCGAGGGCGACGGCGGCCAGGGCGGCACCGGTGACGGCGGCGGCGCGGGCGGCCTTGGGCAGCGTGGGCATGGGGTCTCCTGAGGGGTGCGACGACCCGGACGGGGCCGACGCCGACGAACCTAGGGAGACCGGAGCCCGTCCCTCCACGCTTTCCCGTCCCGCACGCCCGGGGGCCGTCCCGGCGAGGCGGTCCGGGACGCCTGTGGGACGCCGGCGCGGATGCGATGACCTGCGGTGACGCGGGCGTACGGCGGTGAGGCGCGGGCCCGTCGAACGGGACGCCGGGACGGGGCGGCGGTGGGCCGCCGGAGCGCTCAGCGCTCCGGCAGATCCATCCGCGCCAGTTCCGCCGGGTCCACCCGTGCCGTGATCTCCGTGATGCGGTCGTCGGTGACCGTGAAGGTGAGGAGGGAGAGGGGGGTGCCCTCCGGGGTCCAGGACAGGATGGCCGGGAGGCCGTTGGCGGTGGCCGGGAGGCCGTGGGCCGCGGCGGCGGCCACGCGGGCCCGGGTGGCGACCTCCGTGGCGCCGAGCGTGATGAACGTGCCGTCCGGGGTGTGCGCGGTCAGCCTCACCTCGGGGTGCAGGACCTCCAGCAGCCGCTCGAAGTGCCCGTCCCGGGCCGCCGCCAGGAACGCCTGGACCACCTCGCGCTGCCGCCGGTCCGCGCTCGCCGGCCGCTGCGCCCCCTGGACCTTCCGCCGCGCCCGGCTCGCCAGCATCTTCGTCGCGTCGGCCGACTTGCCCAGGATCGGGCCCACCTCCGCGAACGGCACCGCGAACACGTCGTGCAGCACGAAGGCGAGGCGTTCGTCCGGCCGCAGCGAGTCCAGCACCGTGAGCAGCGCGAGGCCCACGGAGTCGCCGATCGTCGCCAGGTCCTCCGGCGCGGGGGCGTCGTCCAGTGTCACGGTGAACTCCGGCCCGTCGTCGTACGAGACCTCCGGGCGCGTCCGGCCGGACCGCAGCACGTCGAGGCTGATGCGCCCGACGACCGTCGTCAGCCAGCCGCCCAGGTTGTCGATCGTGCCCGGCTCCTGGCGCGACAGCCGCAGCCAGGCCTCCTGCACCACGTCCTCCGCGTCCGCGTGCGACCCGAGCATGCGGTACGCGACCGCCCTCAGCCGGTCGCGGTGGGACTCGAAAGCGTCGGCGAGCGTCATCTTGTTACCTCCGTGGCAGCGGCTCCGTCATAGGGGTGACGCGCACCAGCGCCGCAAGGTAACCCTGCGAAGGAGCATTCCCCCTCATGGAAAACCGCCTGAAGGACAAGAACGCCGCCAACCCCGACCTGTGGACCGCCGTCCGGCACCTCCACAAGGCCATCGCCGCCGGCGGCGTCGACCCTCAGCTGCTCGCCCTCGTCCATCTGCGCGTCAGCCAGATCAACGGCTGCTCGGCGTGCGTCTACGCCGCCGTGGCCGCCGGGAAGAAGGCCGGCGACACCGACGAGCGACTGCACAACGTCGCGACCTGGCGCGAGGCCCCCTTCTTCACCGACGCCGAGCGCGCGGCCCTCGCCCTCGCCGAGGGCGCCACCCGGCTCCAGGACGGTGCGCCCGGCGTCACCGACGAGATCTGGGACGAGGCCAACGCCCACTTCACCGAGGAGGAGATCGGCGCCCTCAACCTGGAGATCGCCATGACCAACTTCTTCAACCGCATCAACCGCACGATCAAGGAGCCCGCCGGCAAGACCTGGGGCTGAGCGTGGGCCGGCTCACGCGGGGCGGCTCACGCCGGGTCGCCGTCGTGAGCCGCCGCCGCGTGTCGCCTACGCAGCACCCGGCAGTCCGTCTCCCGGCTCCCGTCCCGTTCCGCTCGCGCGACGGCCTCTTCGAGGTCGAACTCCTGGCACGTGCGGCACGGTTCGGGCTCCTCCGGGGCGCTCACGCGACCTCGCCCCGGCTCCGGGCGTTCTCCCGCGCGGTCCGCGCCGCGAGCCGTTCGGCGGGGGTCGCGTCCCGGGTGTGCTCGGGCCGCACCTCCCACTCCGTGCCGCCCTTCGGCGACCGGAGCGTCCAGTAGGGGCCGGCGACCCCTCGGAACTCCCCCACCAGCGGCTGATCCCAGCGCCCGACGTCCACGATGATCGTCCCGACAGCGGGGGTCTTTTCGTCTGCGGACATAGCCGTTCCTCTCCGTAGCCGTTCCACTACCAAGCGGGTTCAGCGTGGCCTAGAGTGCAGGTGTCCTCAACTTGCACGATTCGTACGGAGAGTTGGGCGGTGCACCATGAACCGCAAGCAGTTGAATCCCGACGATTCCCCCGTCGCAGCCTTCGGCGAGCGTCTTCGCAGGTTACGAGACGAGCGCGGCTGGACCCAGGACGAACTGGGCGCGGTGATGGGCTACTCGGGAACCCACATGTCAGCCGTCGAAACTGGTCGACGACCCCCAACTCCTCGCTTTGCGAACAGAGCTGACAGGGCCTTCGGCACCGGAGACGTGTTCGAGCGCCAGGCCCGTGCGGCACGGGACACGGCTCTCCTGGAGGGGTTCCCGGAGTATGTGGGGCACGAAGCACGGGCTGCCGAGATCCGGCTCTACGAGGTGGGCGTCATGCCCGGCCTGCTCCAGACCCCGGAGTACGCGACCGCGCTGGCCGAGAGCGCCGTCAAGCGAGGGGCGATCACGCACGAGCAAGCGCTCCAACGGGTGGAGCTCGTCGCCGAGAGGCAGGCTTCGCTCCTGCGGCCGGACCCGCCGCTGGTGCTGGTTGTGCTGGACGAGAGCTGCATCCGCCGTCCAGTCGGTGAACCGGACGTCATGAACGCACAGTTCGACCGCCTGCTTGAATTCGCGGCGCTGCCAACCACGGTGTTCCAGATCGCCCCGTTCGCAATGGGTGCGAGTCGCCCCTTCGACCTGCCTCTCTACATACTGACGATGCCTGATCGCTCGCTGATGTCCTACGCGGAGTCCGCCCAGATGGGTCACGTGGAGCGTGAAAGCTCTTTCGTACTGCCCCAGCTGACGGCCTACCATCAACTTCAAGCCGAGGCGCCCTCCCAGGCGTCGTCCGTGGCCATGATCGAGCAGTTGCGAAAGGGCACCCCGTGACGACCGAATCACCCCGCTGGTACACGTCCTCGTACAGCAACAATGGCGGCGCCTGCGTCCAGGTCGCCACCAACCTCGCCGCCTCCACCGGCACCGTCCCGGTCCGCGACTCCAAGAACCCCACCGGCCCCGCCCTCGGGCTCCGCGCCGACGCGTACGCCGCCTTCGTCGCAGGCGTCAAGGGCAGCGGGTTCCACACCGTCTGACCCCCCAACGGCGGCGCCCGCGTCCAGGTCGCCGCCCACCTCGCCACCACCACGGCACCGTCCCCGTCCGCGACTCCGAAGTCCCGGACGGGCCCGCCCTCCCCCTCCGAACCGAGGCTTTCACCGCCCTCGTCGCGGGACTCAAGCGCGACGGAGTCTTCGGCCCGGCCCGAGGTCCGCCCTGAACTCCGATCCGCGGGCCGCCCAGCCGGGCGACTCGCCCCCTGGCGAGTCACGCACCGATTGCGTAAGGTTCAGTCAGCACTATCACCTATTACAAATCAGTGGGCGGGCGGCCATGACGGACAACGGGACCAGCGAACTCGTGCGGATGTGGATCGAGGGCTGGGTCGTGTCCCGCGGCAGCTCGGACCCGGTCGAAGAACCGTGGGGGTGGACGATCGACGTCGGACAGCCCCGTCACGTCGCCCGGCACGTGCTGCCGGAGCCCTGCGAGGCCGACGTACGCAAGATCATCACCGGAACGAGCGCACCCGGGACATGGCTGAAGCTGTTCGCCGAGGACCAGGCGGTTCTGCCCTGGGTCGGACCGGGGTGGCGGCGCGACCTTCCCGGGTTCCTGATGACCCGCCACCTGGCGCCGGAACCCCAGGAGGCGCCGGACGGCTACACGCTCACCATCTGGACCCGGGGCGGTGTCAGCCGCGTGCTGGTCCGCACACAGGCCGGGCACTTCGCCGCCCGTGGGCAGATCGCGCAGGCGGGCACCCACGCCGTGGTCGATCAGGTCGAGACCGCCGCCGAGCACCGGCGCAAGGGCCTCGGCGGCCTGGTGATGCGCACACTGCAGAGCACCGCGTACGCAGCCGGCGCGAAGACCGGTCTCCTGGTCGGCACGCCCGAGGGCCGGGCGCTCTACTCCTCGCTGGGCTGGACCACGCACTCCCCGATGGTGAGCCTCTGGTACGAACCGGATGCCACCGCCCAGTGAGCTAGCCGAGCCCGGCCCCGCTGATCCGGCGCAGCATGTCCAGGAACCGGACCCGCTCATCGGGGCTCAGCGGGGCCAGCAGTTCCGCGTTGGCGCGGTCGCCCGCCACCGTGCACTCCTCCAGGCGGCGGCGCCCCGCCGCCGTCACGCTCACCGCGTTCTTGCGGCGGTCCTCCGGGTCCGGGGCGCGGACGATCAGCGACTCCTCCTGAAGGTCGTTCAGGATGCCGACCAGGTCCTTCGGGTCGAGCGCGACCGCGCGGCCCAGGTCGGCCTGGGCGACCGGTTCCAGGTCCTCGACCGCCGCCAGCACCACGTGGTGCCACATCTTCATGCCGTACCCGGCCAGGGCATCCGCCACCAGGGACCGGCCCCTCGCCGCCGCCCGGCCCAGGAGCCAGCTCGGGAGCGGGCGGATGCGACTCGGGGCCGTCGTCGCCGCTGCCTTGTCTGCCATGCCCCGCATCGTATCCAAGAATCGTTGGACTTCCCCACGAATTTGAGCTTACCGTTGGGATTCCCAACGAACCAGGCCGGTCGGAGGTCATCGTCATGCGGCGCATTCGGTACGCACACAGCGGCGGGCCCGAGGTGTTGTTCGAGGAGGACGTGTCCGCGCCCACGCCCGGCCCCGGCGAACTCCTCGTCAAGGTCGAGGCGGTCGGCGTCACCCTCCCGGTGGTGCGGAAGGTGCGCGAGAGCCGGGAGCCGATCCCGCTCGGCGGCGAGATCGCCGGTGAGGTGGTGGCACTCGGGGACGGAGTGAGCGCGCACGCCGTCGGCGACCCGGTCACCGGGCTCTGCTTCGGGCACGGGTACGCCGAGTACGCCGTGCTGAACCAGGCCATGGCGTCCGCCGTTCCCGCCGGAGCCACCGCCCAGGACGCCGTCGCGCTCGTCCGCAGCGGGGTCGTCGCGCTGGGGGCCTGGGAGTCCGCACGGCCGGAGGAGGGCGAGGCGGTCCTCGTGACGGCCGCCGCGAGCGGCGTCGGGCACCTCGCCCTCCAGCTCGCCCGGCTCCGGGGCGCGTCCCGGATCGTGGCAGCCGTGGGCGATCGGGCGAAGGCGGACTTCGTGCGGTCGCTCGGGGCCGACGAGGTGGTGACGTACACCGACGAGAGCTGGGGCGAGCCCTGCGACATCGTCCTGGACGCGGTCGGCGGCGACCTCCTCCCCCGGGCCGTGCGCGCACTCGCCCCCGGCGGCCGGCTCGTCGCCTACAGCTCGGGCGGCGGCACGATCGAGGCGTACGACCTTCTCGTCGGCGGCACGTCGGTCATCGGCTTCCAGGTGGCGCACATCGCCCGGACCCGGCCCGCGCGGTACGCCGGGTGGATCGCGGAGCTGTGGGCGCTGCACGGCGAGGGCAGCCTCCGCCCCGCCGTCCACGCGGCCCACCCGCTCGCCGACGCCGCCCTCGCACACGCCGCGATCGAGGACCGGCTCAACCGGGGCAAGGTCGTCCTCACCGTCCCCTGAAAGCTCCTCCCGCGACGGCAGGTCGAGGAATTCCGTTGCGGTGGAACAGGCGGGTGCGGTGATACTCCGGCATGAGCAGAGACGCCGAGGCCATCGTGCTCGCCCGCGAGGCGGAAGAAGTGATGGACCCACTGACCCGGGACGATCCGGAACGAACCTGGCGAGGCCGCTTCGTCCCGATAGCGGGGCAGTGGGGTTACGAGTTCGGATGGGCCCTGGAGTTCGAGAAGATGCGTGCCCGCAAGGGCCTGCTCAGCCACCTGGAGTCGCTGCCGTGGCCGTATCCGCTCACGGTGCAGGTCCTGCTCCGCGATCAGGACGACGACTGCTTCGGGCTGTGGATGTTCCAGGAGGGCCGGCTGGTGGAGGTCGCCCTCGCACGCACCGAGCGCTTCCACCAGCCGGCACCGCCCACCGAGGACTTCGAACCCGACCCGGGCATGCTGCTGCGCACGGACGGGCACGAGGCCCTGCCCCGGCAGACCCCGGAAGCACTCCGCGACACCCGCCCGCCCTGGTAGGGCGGACCGCCTTACCTCACGCCCCCGCCCCGCCACAACTCCAGCGGGGCTCCGGATGGCCGGCGCCTACGCTTGCCGCATGCCCACCCCACCCGCATATGCCCTGGTCGCCACCGACCTCGACGGCACCCTGCTGCGCGGCGACGACACCGTCAGCCTCCGCACCCGCGCCTCGCTCGCCCTGGCCCGCGCGGCCGGCGCCCGCCACCTGGTCGTCACCGGGCGGCCCGTGCCCGGCGTGCGGGAGCTGCTGGACGGGCTCGGGTACGAGGGCCTGGCCGTCTGCGGACAGGGCACGCAGGTGTACGACGCCGGGGCCCGTCGCACCGTGCGGGCGGTCACGCTCGACCGGGAGGCGGCCGGCACCGCGCTCGGGAAGATCGAGGCCCAGGTGGGGCAGGTCTTCGCCGCCGTCGACCAGGACGGGGCCGAGGGGCGCACGCTCATCGAGCCCGGCTACCGGCTGCCGCACGCCACGCTGCCCGCGCAGCGGACCCGGCACCGGGACGAGCTGTGGGCCGAGCCCGTGATCAAGGTGCTCATCCGCCATCCCGAGCTGAGCGACGAGGAGCTGACGGTCGAGGCCCGTGCGGTCGTCGGGGACCTCGCCACGGTGACGCACTCCGGACCGGGGACCGTCGAGCTCCAGCCGTACGGCGTCGACAAGGGGGCCGGGATCGCGCTGGCCGCCGAGGAGCTGGGCGTGGACCCGGGCGCGGCGATCGCCTTCGGGGACATGCCCAACGACCTGCCGATGTTCCGCAGCTGCGGCTACGGCGTCGCCATGGGCAACGCCCACCCGGAGCTGCGCGCGGCGGCCGACGAGGTGACCCTGTCCAACGAGGAGGACGGGATAGCGGTCGTCCTGGAACGGCTCTTCGGCTGAGGCCCAGGCCCCATGAGGCCCTACAGGGTCGCCCCCAGCGCCCGCAGCACGTGGTCCACCAGCTTCCCCACGTCCTCCGCGTCCTGCATCGGCTTGCGGAGCACGTGGCGGTAGTACAGCGGGCCGTAGAGCATCTCCACCGCGAGGTCGAGGTCCGCGTCCGGCGGGATCTGGCCCCGGTCCTGGGCGCTGCGGAGGCGGCCGACCGCCTCCTGGAAGCGCGGGTCGATGAGTTGCGTGCGAACCGTTTCGGCCAGTTGGTCGTCGTGGTGGAGCTCCGAGAGGATGCCCGCGTAGGCCGGGCCGAAGGGGGGTACGGCGAGGACGTTCACCGCGCCCGTGAGGTGGGTCCGCAGGTCCTTCGCGATGTCGCCCGTGTCCACGAACGGGGTCGCGGACACCAGCATCTCCGTGAAGGCTTCCAGCAGCACCGCGCTCTTCGACGGCCACCAGCGGTAGATCGTCTTCTTGCTCACGCCCGCCCGCGCCGCGATCGCCTCGACCGTGACCCGTCCGTAGCCCCGCTCCGTGCAGAGGTCGAGGGCGGCTTGCAGGGTCGCCCTGCGTGAGCTCTCGCTCCTGCGCAGTGAACTCGGCGATGTGTTCATTCGGTGAGCATAGGTCTGTTTGAGCCAAACGTTATTGACAGTGCGTCGCTACAAGTCGAACAATGCTCTCGCGGAAACGGAACGTACCGTGTCGGCTCGTTCCTTCGGTTTCCGCGCCGTTCGTGCCGTTCGTGCCGCGACGAGCCGATCGGGGGACGGCTCGCCGGCCGACGGTACGGGCGCTGGTCCCGGTCAGGCCGTGATGTCCTTCGTGGTGAACCGGGCCCAGGCCGCAGAGCCGAACACCGCCGCGTACAGCGCCTGGAGTTCGAGGTTCCTCACCAGCTCGTCCCAGTAGACGGGCTCCCGCAGCAGGTCCGCGAAGGACAGCCAGTAGTGCGGGAAGAGGTAGGGGTGGACCCCGCTCAGCTGGGGGATGGTGTCCACGATCTGGACGGTGATCAGCACCCCGACCGTCGCCGCCATGGCCGCGATGCCGCTGTTGGTGAGCGTCGAGACGAACAGCCCGAGCGCCGCGAAGCCGGTCAGGGACGCCGCCACGAAGACCGCGACGACCCCCGCCCGCACCAGGCCCTCGCCGAAGCCGATCGTCGTCCCCGAGATCGTCGTGACGTCGCCCACCGGGAACAGCAGCGCGCCCACGGCCAGTGCGGACGCGGCCACGACGAGCGTCGCGACCAGGCAGAAGCCGAGCACGGCGGCGTACTTGGCGAGCAGCAGCCGGGTCCGGCCGGCCGGGGCGACCAGCAGGTAGCGCAGGGTGCCCGCACTGGCCTCGCCCGCGACCGCGTCCCCCGCGATCACGCCGACGGCCATGGGCAGGAAGACCGGGAGCGTCGCGGCGAGGGCGGCGAAGACCAGGAAGAGCCCGTTGTTGGTCACCTGGGACAGGAACGCGGGACCGGCGCCGCCGCCGCCCGGCCCGGCCGAGGAACCGTCGGCGGTCTCGATCCGCACGGCGATCCCGATCAGGACGGGGACGGCGGCCAGCACGCCGAGCAGGGCGAGGGTGCGCCAGCGGCGCAGGGTGGTGAACAGTTCGGAGCGGAGGATGCCGAAGGTCCGGAAGGGGCTGCGGGCGGCGTCCGCGCGGACGGACCCCTCGGCTCCCGGACGGGCAGGCCCCTCGGCTCCCCGACGGACGGCCCCTTCGCAAGCGGCCTCCGCGGCCGGCTCCCCGGGGGCCCCTGCGGCCCCGGCGGTCCCGGCCGCCCCCTCAGCTCGCGACATCGAATCCCTCTCCCGTCAGGGCCACGAACGCGTCCTCCAGCGACGCCCGTTCCACGCCGAACGCGCGCACCCGGACGCCCGCCCGTACCAGCGCCGCGTTGAGACCGGCCGGATCCACCGTGCCCGGCGGGGCGTCGGCGCGGACCCGGTCGCCGTCCACCGTGATGCCCGTGACGCCCTGCTCCTTCAGCACCCGCGCCGCGTCCGCCGGGTCCGGTGTGGTGACGGCCAGCCGACCGCCCGTGGCCAGGCCCGCGACCGGGCCCTGGGTGAGCAGGCGGCCCCGGGCCATCACCGCGGCGTGCGTGCAGACCTGCTCGATCTCGTCCAGGAGATGGGAGGACAGGAAGACCGTGGTGCCGTCCGCCGCCAGCTCCCGGACCAGGGCGCGGATCTCGCGCATGCCCTGCGGGTCCAGACCGTTGGTCGGCTCGTCCAGGACGAGCAGCCGGCGCGGCCTGAGCAGGGCGGCGGCGAGGCCGAGGCGCTGTTTCATGCCCAGTGAGTACGCCCGCGCCTTCTTGCCGGCCGCCGGGGCGAGCCCGACCCGGTCCAGCGCGTCGCCGACCCGGGCGGTGCGGGTGCGCGGGTCGGCGGTGGGGTCGGCCCGGTCGAACCGCAGGAGGTTGTCCCGGCCGCTCAGGAACCCGTACAGCGCGGGCCCCTCGATCAGCGCGCCGACCTCGGGGAGCACGGTGCGCGAGGCGTCCGGCATGGGGCGGCCGAGGACGGTCGCGGTGCCGGAGGTCGGGGCGATGAGGCCCATGAGCATCCGGATGGTGGTGGTCTTGCCGGAGCCGTTGGGCCCGAGGAAGCCGAAGACGCTGCCGCCGGGGACGGTGAGGTCCAGGCCGTCCACGGCGAGCTGACCGCCCCGGTAGCGCTTGGTCAGCCCGCGCGTCTCGATGACGGGCACTGCCATGGTGTGCTCCCCACTGGGTCGTACGCTCGCGCCCGCCCCGCCGCGAAGCACACGGCGGGGCGGGCGGGGCACCTGGGCGTCAGCCCGCGTTCGCGGCGGCGACCAGCGCGTCCTTGGTGACCGCGCCGACGTAGACGCGGCCGTCGTCCGTCAGCAGCGCGTTGATCAGGCGGGTCTTGAAGACCGTGCCCGAGCCGAACTTCCCGCTGACCTTGTCGCCGAGCGCGTCCAGGAACTGCCCGGCCTCCGCCGGGAGGTCCTTCGACGCGTCGGACGGCAGGGCCGCGCCGCCGGGGGTCCTGAACTCGGCGATGCTGTTCCAGCCCTTGCCGATGACCTTCGGCGCGCCCTCGCCCTCGAAGGTGCCCAGGTCGCCCTGCGCCTTCTCGGCGGCCTCGCGGGCCTCCTTCTCGTGGCCCCTGGCCTCGGCATCGTCGGCCTCGGTGACCTTCGCGCCCTTGGGCGGGGTGAAGGCGAACGAGGACGCGGCGGGCTTCCCGAAGTCGACCGAGCTGAAGCCGGCGTCCACGACCGCCTTGCCGCCGCTGCTGGGCTGGAGCGTGAACTTCAGCGGCACACCGTTCTCCGCGTCCACGGCGATGGTGACCGAGCCGATCGTGGAGCCCTTCTGCTCGGGCCTCAGGACCAGGCGGTACGCGTCGCGCCCGGCGATCCGCGCGGTGCCGTCGACCGTGACGGACGTGGTGCCGTCGGCGGCCTTCAGCGCCTCCTCGGCGAGCTCCTTCGGCGTGGACGGGACGCCCTCGGGGGCGGCGTGGTCCTTGCCGTGGGGGGCCTCGCCCCTGCCCTCGGCGTGGTAGACCGCGTTGGAGCCGCTGTCGTACGCCCAGACCTCGTCGCCGTTGTGGATGAGGCTGTACTCGGACGCCTTGTCCAGGACGGACAGGCGCTGCTTGTCGGGGCCGTCGGCGGCCACCCGGAGGGTGTGCGTGCCGGCGGCCAGCTCGGTGAGCTTGGACTGCGGGTCGGCGCTCGACGCGCCCTTGCCGCCGTCGCCGCCCTCGGCCGCGCCGGACAGGAAGGAACCGGCCAGGCCGCCCATGGCCGGGATGCCGAGGTCCGTGCTGATCTTCACCGTGCCGGAGAACTGCTCGGTGTCCGAGGCGGCGATCTTCTCGATGAGTTCCTGAGCGGTGATCTTCGGCAGATCGGGGTCGCCCGAGCTGGCGAGCGCCGGGACGAGGCCGATCGTCGCGGCCGCCACGCCCGCCACCGCGACGGGGACGATGTAGCGCGCGGCCTTGCGGCGGCCCGCGGGCCTCCGAGCGGCCGTGCCGGTGGTCTCCGCGCTGTCGTTCGGTGCCATGTGTGCCCTACCTCCGTGGTCGGCGGCTTCCGTCGGGATGCACTGGTCCACTCCGTGCCGCCATTCTCACTCGTACTGGTCAGGAGTGGTTGTTCTCCATCTGACCAAATCGGGCGGCCCGAAGCGTCAGCCCCCGGGAGCAACCTCGCGTACCTCTTCGGTATGACAGCGGAGGGCCAATCCTCCACCGTCCAGTAGGGGTTGGGCCGGTTCCGGCCCCGGGATCCCGTCAGCCGGCGCGGTGGACCACCGCGTCGCACATCTCTTCCAGGGCGAGCTTCGCGTAGCACTCGGGCAGCGGCTTCAGCACGGCCCGCGCCTCCTGGGCGTACCGGACGGTGTCCTGCCGGGCCCGGGCGAGCGCCGGGTGGGCGCGCAGCAGGCGCAGGGCCTCCGCGAGCCGGTCCGGGTCGCCGAGGTCGCCGTCGAGCAGCTCCACGAGGGCCAGGTCGTCCGGCTTGCCGTCCGCCGCGGCCTGCGCCCTGAGGTGGAGGACGGGGAGGGTCGGGATGCCCTCCAGGAGGTCCGTGCCGGGGGTCTTGCCGGACTCGTGGGAGTCCGACGCGATGTCCAGGACGTCGTCGGCCAGCTGGAAGGCCACGCCGAGCCGTTCACCGTACTGGGTGAGGATGTCCACCGCGGACTCGTCGGCACCGGCCATCAGCGCGCCGAACCGGCAGGCGACGGCGATCAGCGAGCCGGTCTTGCCGCGCATCACTTCGAGGTAGTGGTCGACCGGGTCGCGGCCGTCGCGCGGGCCTGCGGTCTCCAGGATCTGACCGGTGACCAGGCGCTCGAACGCCTCCGCCTGGATACGGACGGCTTCCGGTCCGAGGTCGGCCAGTATGTGCGAGGCGCGCGCGAAGAGGAAGTCACCGGTCAGTACGGCGACCGAGTTGCCCCAGCGGGAATTGGCGCTGTCCACGCCGCGCCGCACATCGGCCTCGTCCATGACGTCGTCGTGGTACAGCGTCGCGAGGTGGGTCAGCTCGACCACGACGGCCGCGGGCACCACGCCCGGTGCGTCGGCGTCGCCGAACTGGGCGGCGAGCATCGCGAGGAGCGGCCGGAACCGCTTGCCGCCCGCGCGCACCAGGTGCTGGGCGGCTTCCGTGATGAAGGGCACGTCGCTCTTGGTGGCATCGAGCAGGCCCGACTCGACAGCAGCCAAACCGGCCTGGACACCGGCCTCAAGAGCCTGGTCCCGCACGCTCAGTCCGAACGGCCCGACGACGGTCACGAGGGGATCTCCTGTCTGCTGACGATCACACGGAATGTCGATGTGTCGTTGTCACCACTCAAGTCAGCGTATCCGGTCCCCTTTGGATCACCGTGGGCGCCTTCCCGCCACCGCCGGTATGTTCGGGATCAGCTCATACGATCAGGAGTTGCCGCTTTGTCCCACGCCGCAGCAGACACCGAACCGGCGCAGCCGCCCCCGGCCGACGACCACGCCTTTTTCGGCCAGCCGCGGGGTCTGATGACCCTGTCCGGCCTGGAGGTGTGGGAGCGGTTCTCGTTCCTCGGCATGCAGGCGATCCTGGTCCTCTACTTCGCGGACACGGTCGCCAACGGCGGCATGGGCATGGAGGCCGGGACCGCCGCCTCCGTCTCGGCCGCGTACGGCACGCTCGTCTATCTGGTGTCGGTGGCGGGCGGCTGGCTGGCCGACCGCATCCTGGGGTCGTACCGGGCGGTGCTGTACGGGGGCATCCTGATCGCCTGCGGGCATTACGCCATGGCGGTGCCCACCGACGCGATGACGTGGGTCGGCCTCGGTCTGATCAGTGCGGGCACGGGGCTGCTGAAGCCCAATGTGGCGACGATGGTCGGCAAGCTCTACCGCACGGACGACGAGCGGCGGGACGCGGGCTTCGCCCTCTACTACATGGGCATCAACATCGGCGCGTTCCTCGGTCCGCTGATCACCGGCTGGCTCGGTGACCACGCGAGCTGGCACTGGGGCTTCTCGGCCGCCGCCTTCGGCATGACGCTGGGCCTCATCCAGTACGTGGCGGGCCGCCGTCACCTGGCCGGGCGAAAGCACGCCGCCGAATACGCGCTGGCCCCCGGACCGATGCGCCGGGCGGTCCTGCTCATCGCCGTCGGGGCCGTGGTGGTGGCGGCGATCGCGACCGCGCTGGCCCTGGCGGGCTGGCTGACCATGGACCGGTTCGTGGACGTGCTCACCCTGATCTCGGTGATCGCGCCCGTCGTCTACTTCGTGGTGATGTTCCGCAGTCCCCGGGTCACCGCCGAGGAGCGCGGCAGGCTGCGCCCGTACGTGGTGCTGTTCCTGGCGTCCGTGGTGTTCAACTTCATCCTCTTCCAGGCGTACTCGACGATGATGCTGCTCGCGTCGACCAACGCCCGTACGGAGATCTTCGGCTTCCACTTCCCGGCGAGCTGGTACGCCTCCGCGCTCGGCGCCTTCGAGGTGCTGCTCGCCCCGGTGGTCGCGGCCGTCTGGGCGAGGATGGGGCCGCGTCAGCCGCACGCGTCCAACAAGATCGCGATCGGGGTGATCCTCGGCGGTCTCTCGTTCCTGCTGATGGTCCTGCCCACCTCGGGGCACACCGGCGACACGTACAAGATGGCCGCCTGGTGGATCGTCGGCTCCTATCTGCTGCTCGGGCTCGGCGACATCCTGCTGGAGACCTCCGGCATGTCGGCGACGACCAAGCTCGCCCCGAAGGCGTTCGCCAGCCAGACCATGGCCCTCTGGTTCCTCTCGCTGGCCCTCGCCAACGGCATCCAGGCCCAGATCGTGAAGCTGTACGGCGAGGTGTCCAACCCCGCCTACTTCGGTGTCAACGGCGCCGTGGCGGTGGTGGCCGGTGTGGCCGTCATCGCCGCCGCCCCCTGGCTCAGGCGCACGATGCACCCCGTCCACTGAGGTACGCCCATGCACATCCAGACCGCGTTCCCCTACGAGACGACCCGCGAGGACCTCTATATCCCGCTCGCGGACGGCACCCAGCTGTACGCCCGGATCTGGCGGCCGGTCACGGACGAACCCGTGCCCGCGCTGCTGGAGTACCTGCCGTACCGGCTGAGCGACTGGACCGCGCCGCGCGACTGGCAGCGCCACCCCTGGTACGCCGGACACGGCTACGCCTCCGTCCGGGTGGACGTGCGCGGCCACGGCAACAGCGAGGGCATGCCGGGCGACGAGTACGACGCGACGGAGCTGGCGGACGGGGTCGCGGTCGTCCACTGGCTGGCCCGGCAGGAGTGGTGCTCGGGCCGGGTCGGCATGTTCGGGATCTCCTGGGGCGGCTTCAACTCGCTCCAGATCGCCGCGCTGGCCCCGGAGCCGCTGAAGGCGATCGTCACCGTGTGCTCGGCGGATGACCGCTACGACAACGACGTCCATTACATGGGCGGCTCGGTCCTCGCCGTGGACATGCACGCCTGGGCGGCGACCATGCTGGCCTTCGTCTGCCGGCCGCCCGACCCGGCGGACGTCGGCGACGACTGGCGGCAGATGTGGCTGGACCGGCTGGAAGCGGTGGACCCCTTCATCCACACCTGGCTCTCCCACCAGACCCGGGACGCCTACTGGAAGCACGGCAGCGTCTGCGAGGACTACTCCGCGATCAAGGCGAACGTCCTCGCCGTCGGCGGCTGGCACGACCCGTACCGGGACACCGTCCTCCGGCTGGTCGAGCACCTGGACCCGGCGAAGGTGCGCGGGATCATCGGCCCCTGGTCGCACCAGTACCCCGACCGGGGGCTGCCGCCCGGACCGGGGATCGGCTTCCTCCAGGAGACCCTGCGCTGGTGGGACCAGCACCTGAAGGACGAGGACACCGGGGTGATGGAGGAGCCGCTGCTGCGGTCCTGGATCAGCGAGTCGCACCGGCCGGCCACGGTGTACGAGACGCTGCCCGGCCGCTGGGTCGGGGAGACCAGCTGGCCCTCGGAGAACGTCACCCCGGTCGCGTACGCCCTCCAGGGCGGGCCGCAGATCGTCCACTCGCCGCAGCAGACCGGGCTGGACGCCGGCCGGTTCTTCCCCTTCGGCAACGACGCCGACCTGCCGCCGGACCAGCGCGACGAGGACGCCAAGTCGCTCTGCTTCGAATTCCCGGTGGCCGACGCGCCGATCGAGATCCTGGGCAGACCCCGGGTGAGCCTGCGCCTCACGATGGACGTGCCGCGCGGGCAGGTCGTCGCCCGGCTCTGCGACGTCGCCCCCGACGGCTCCTCCACCCTCGTCACGCGCGGCGCGCTCAACCTCGCCGCACGGAACGGCCGCGACCGCACCGAGGACTGGGACCTCGGCGCCACCGAGGACGTCACCTTCGAGCTGAACGGCATCGGGCACACCTTCCCGCCCGGCCACCGCATCCGGCTCGCCGTCTCGTCCGCGTACTGGCCCTGGATCTGGCCGCAGGCGGGCTCGGCCGGCTTCACCCTGGAGGCGGACGGCAGCCTCGTCGAGCTCCCGGTGCGGCGGCACACCGAGGACCCCGCCATCCGCTTCGAGGAACCCGAGCAGTCCGAGCCGCTGGGCGTGGTGTACCCGGAGACGCTGGACGCGCCGCGTCCCGAACGGCTCGTCGTCCGCGATGTCGCGAAGGGCGAGTGGCGGCTTGAGGTGGACCCCCGCTACGGCGGCACGCGCGTCTACCCGGACGGGCTGGAGTTCACCGAGGACGCGGTGGAGACGTACACGATCCAGGAGGGCGACCCGCTCTCCGCGCGGACCCGGTCCGACTGGACGATCCGGCTGCACCGGCCGGAGATGTCCTGGGACGTGCAGATCGACACCCGCTCCGAGATCACCGCCGACGCGGACGACTTCCACACCGTCAACGAGGTCGTCTGCACCGAGGGCGGGGAGGTCGTCTTCCACCGGACCTGGGAGAAGAGCATCCCGCGCACGTCCGGGTGACCTCGCATGTGAGGCGTACTTTCCGGGGCATGGGGGAGGGCCGGGGCACTGCCCCGCGGCAGTCCCCCGACGTGACGACGCCGCGGACGATCGCGGGTGAGGTCGTAACGTTGTCCCCAAGCGACCCGGAAAGCGAGGCAGCCACCGATGCCCGAGCAGAGCAGTCCGCTCGATGTGGCCGAGGGCGACCCCTTCGGCCCGCACAACCTGCCGTACGGCGTGTTCTCCACCCCCGACCGCCCGGGCGAGCGGCGCGTCGGCGTCCGCATCGGCGACCACGTCCTGGACGCCGGGGCCGCCGCGCTCGCCCTCGGTTCGCCGTACGCCCGGCTGCTGGCCCAGCCCGACCTGATGACGCTCCTCGGAGCCGGGCGCACCGCCTGGCGCGACGTGCGCCGGGCCCTGACCGCGTGGGTCACGGTCCCCGCGCACCGCGCGGACATGGAGCCGCTGCTGCACCCGCTGGACGCGGTCACGCTGCACCTGCCCTACCAGGTCGCGGACTACGTCGACTTCTACGCGAGCGAGCACCACGCCACCAACGTGGGCCGGATCTTCCGGCCCGACGCCGACGCGCCGCTCACGCCCAACTGGAAGCACCTGCCGATCGGTTACCACGGGCGCGCCGGGACCGTCGTGGTCTCCGGCACCGATGTGGTCCGCCCGGCCGGCCAGCGCAAGGCACCGGCCGACCCGGCACCCGTCTTCGGCCCGTCCGTGAAGCTCGACATCGAGGCGGAGGTCGGCTTCGTCGTCGGCACCCCGTCCGAGCAGGGGAAGCCCGTCGCCCTCACCGACTTCCGCGAGCACGTCTTCGGGCTCTCGCTGCTCAACGACTGGTCGGCGCGCGACATCCAGGCGTGGGAGTACGTCCCGCTCGGCCCGTTCCTCGGCAAGTCCTTCGCGACCTCCGTCTCCGCCTGGGTCACCCCGCTGGAGGCCCTGGACGCCGCCCGCACCGCCCCGCCCGCCCGCGACCTCCCGCTCCTCCCCTATCTGGAGGACGCGGAGGAGGACGAGCCCGGCGGCTACGACCTGCGGATCTCCGTCGCGGTCAACGGGCACGTCGTCGCGGAGCCGCCGTTCTCCACGATGTACTGGACGGCCGCCCAGCAGCTGGCCCAGATGACGGTCAACGGCGCCTCGCTGCGCACCGGCGACCTCTACGCCTCCGGCACGGTCAGCGGCCCCGAGCCGTCCCAGCGCGGCTGCCTCCTCGAGCTGACCTGGAACGGCCGCGATCCGCTGATCCTGCCCGAGGGCGAGCGGACGTTCCTGGAGGACGGCGACACGGTGACGATCACCGCCTGGGCGCCGGGTCCTGACGGCACCCGGGTGGGGCTGGGCGAGGTGTCGGGGCGGGTCGTGGCCGCGGGCTGACGTGCCGCCCGGCCTCGCTTCCTCCGGCGTACGGCTCGTGGCAGCAGGTTGCGCAGGACTCCAGCAGGCCCCGGCGGAGGCGCGGCGAGTGTGCTGCCGCGAGGCCCAGCTCATCGGCGGAGGGCTTCGGCGGGTTCGATTCTGGCGGCTCGCCAAGCCGGATAGAGGCCGGCGACCAGACCGGTGACCAGACCGATGAGCGGGGCGGTGGCCACCGTGGCGGGGTGGACGACCGGGGTCCAGTCACGGGCGACGGCCACCCCGAGGACGGTGAGGGTGCCGAGAGAGGTGCCGATCAGGCCGCCGAGAGCTCCGAGCGCACCGGACTCGGCGAGGAACTGGCCGGTGATGTGCCGGCCCCTGGCGCCCAGCGCCCGACGCAGTCCGATCTCTCCGGTGCGCTCCAGGACCGCGACCAGGGTCGTGTTGGCGATGCCGACGGCACCGATGACCAGGCAGATGCCGGCCAGCAGGAGGAAGAGCTGGTTCAGGTCCGACGTGACCTTGCTCCGGAGGGTTCTTGGGTCCGGCGGAGGTGTCGACTTGAGGTATTCGGGATGGTCGGGGCGGAGTGCGGTCGGGGCGAGTGCCGCCACCTGCCGGGCGGCGCCGATGTCGGTGGCGATCAGCATCTTGTCGCTGCCCGCCTTCGGCCGGCCCCACAGCCGCACGGCCGTGGTGCGCGGGACCACCACCGAGAGCAGCAGGTTCGCCTCGCGCTCGACGTTGCCCACGATGCCCACGACGGTGAAGGGCTCGTCACCGATGAAGACGGCCGGCCGGGTCTCCAGGGTGGTGATGCCGAGCCGGGCGGCGACACCCGAGCCGAGCACTGCCACCGGCAGCGCCTGCTTCGAGTGGAACTCGTCGTAGATCCGGCCCTGCCGCATGGTCGGGACGGCGGCGCGCAGCGCCCCCGGCGAGGCGCCGACGACGTCCACCTGTTCGCCGCTCTCCGCCGCGGTGCCGACCGGGGCGGCCCGTACCGTCATGGAGGGGCCGGTCCGGACGGTGAAGTAGACACCCGCGTCCCGTACCCCGTGCAGTCGGCCGATCCGCTGGTCCGCGTCCTCGGGGAAGCCGGGTCCGGCGTACTCGTCCACCTGCGTGCTGATGTCTTCGACCGACACCTCGGTGGCGGTGAGCATGTCGAAGCGCGAGTCGATCTGCGAGGACGTGGTCGCTGTCAGCCCCAGGATCGCCACGAAAGTGCCGACGCCGAGCACGGTGCCCAGCGCCGTCAGTGCCGAGCGTGCCGGACGTTGCAGCATACCGGCGAGCGATTCGGCGAAGGCGTCCCGCAGCGTGAAGCGCGAGGGCTCGACCTCGGGTTCCGGTCGACGCCGGGGCCAGGGCACCCACGGCGGGAGCGGGGTCCGGGAAGCACGGCGGTTCATGGGCGCACCTGCTCGTGCAGTACGCCGTCGCGGATCGCCACGGTGCGCAGTCCGCGCCCGGCCACCTCGCCGTCGTGAGTGATCACCAGTACCGTCATCCCGTCGGCGTGCAGTTCGTCGAGGAGTTCCAGCACGGTGGCCGCGTTGGCCGTGTCGAGGTTGCCGGTCGGCTCGTCACACAGCAGGAGCGAAGGGCGGGCGACCAGGGCGCGGGCGATGGCGACCCGCTGCCGTTCGCCTCCGGACAGCCGGGTCGGCAACGCCTCGGTCCGGTGAGCCAGCCCGACCCGCTCCAGTGCCTCCCGCGCCCGTGCCGGACGCTCACGTCGCGGTGCCCCGTTGTAGACCATCGCCAGTTCGACGTTCTCGGCGGCCGAGCGGTGCGGCAGCAGATGGAACGACTGGAACACGAAGCCGATCCGCCGCCCGCGCAGCGCGGTGCGGTCGGCGTCCTTCAGGGCCCCGGTGTCGATCCCGTCCAGCAGGTACCGCCCGTGGGTGGGCGTGTCCAGCAGCCCGGCGATGTTGAGGAAGGTCGACTTCCCCGAGCCGGAGGGGCCGATCACGGTGACGAACTCGCCCCGGTCCACCCGTAGATCACACGGCTTGAACGCCTCCACCGGTGGTGGACCCGGATAGGTGAGCGCCACCTGATCGAACTCGACGACTGGGGAGGTCACTCGGCCGCACCGCCCTTGTCCTCCGTGCGGCCCTGGCCGGCCTTCTCCGCCACCCCCGGATTCACGCCGGTGATGACGTTGTCGCCCTCCTCGAGTTCGCCGTCGGAGAGCGGGACGACCTCCACGTACCCGTCCCCCGTGGTTCCCGGACGCACCTCGACACGGTGCTGTTCCTCGCCCCGTGCCACGGTGACCGTCGTCCTGCCGTCCTCCCCGGCGGAGACGGCGGTGACGGGTACGACCAGGGCCTCGCCGTCGGTGGCGCCGGCCTCGATCGTCAACCGCACGTCCTGGCCGGCCCATGCGACGGGCAGCGCCTTCAGCGGGCGGACCAGCATCACGTAACCGGCCTCCCCGGCCGGTGGCGCGTCCTCGCCGTCACCGGCGGGCCTTTCCGGCTGCTGGAGGGTCTCCGAGACGGACAGCACCTTCGCCTGGGCCGTGGTCCCGGACATCTCCGAGAGGATCTGCACCCTCTGACCGGCTCTGACCATGCCCTTCTGGTGCTCCTGGAGGACCCCGCGTACCACCAGCGCACCGGCGGACAGGGTCATCGCCGGGCCGTTGACCGGCGAACCGACCCGGACGGGCACGCTGTCCACGCGGGCCGGGAAGTCCTCCAGGAAGACCACTTCACCCGTCGGCAGCATGGGCCCCTGTGCGGCCTGTGCCTTGCTCAACTCGGCCCGGGCCTCGGCCAGGTCCTCCTGGGCGCGTTCCACCGACCGGCGTCCGTCCTTCGGGGACCCGGCGCCTGCGTCCTCGGCCCCGGCCTTTCCCGCCGAGCCCGTCGTACCGGACGGTTCCGCGGCCGCGTCGCGGGCGTCCTGGAGCGCGCGCTCGGACGCGGTGACCGCGTCCTGCGCGTCCTTCACCCCAGCACCTCCGTCGGCCAGCGCCGGCACCGGCTCGTAGCCGAGGGACGCGTAGAACGAGTTCAGCGCCCTCTTGGTGCCCTCCCCGAAACGGCCGGCCGCGTCACCGCCGCTGCCGTGGCCCAGTTGGGCCAGTGCCTTCTGCACCTGCCGTACGTCCTCACCCTTGGCGCCCGGCTTGAGGTCCCGGTACACCGGCAATTTCCCCTTGAGCGCGAACACCGGCCGCCCGGACACCTCCATCAGCACCGTGCCGGCCGTCACCGAATTCCCCGCCTTGAGCGCCACTTTCGTGACCACAGGCGCACCGCCGCCCTCACCGCTGCTGATCACGGGGGCCACCTGCACCGACTGGCCGGCCGTCACCGTCCCCCGGACGATGACCGAATCGGTCAGCTTCCGCTTCTCGACCCTGGCCACCAACACGTCCATCGGGGGAGGTCCCGCCTCAGCCGCCTGCTGGGCGGGTGACTTGATCACCAGGGATGCCCCCACCCCGCCGACACACAGAAGAACGGCGGCCGCGACCACGATCATGACCGCCCCGCGCCGCCCACGGAGCCAGACACTCCGGGAACGGGCCGGTGCCTCCGGAGGAACAGGTGGTGTCTCCGCCTCGTTTTCCTGCACGTTATGCATGTACGCCTCGGGATTCTGGCACGCCGTTATTCGGCGGCGGATCGGAGAAACACCGGACGCTCCGGCCGGCTGCTCCGTCGCAGAATCCTGCCGACTGCATGGTGTCGTGTGTGGAGAGGATCAATTCTCTGCCGCCTTCCCGTGGCGGCAGAGCAATCTGCGGGTTCTTCACGGAAGATCCGGAAAAACTGATGGTAAGCACTCGAAAGCGGGGAACCCTGCCGGGGCGTTACGCTTTGTCGCCCGGATCGGAACCGGGGTCCTTCGCGGTGATACCGCACTTCTTGAGGGCCTTCTTGCCTTCCGGGCTCCCCAGCTGTTCTTCCAGCGCGTCGTCGGGCACGGCCTCACCGGTCGCCGTCGGATCCTGGAACTCCGTGATCCCCTCCTCGCGCATGCACTTCGCCTGCTTGCGCAGCGCCTCCAGGGCCGCGGGGTCGAGCGTGGGCACCGCGGCACCGCCGCACTTCGCCATGGCCGCCTGGAGATCCTCCGGTGTGTTCTTCCCCTTGTCGGGAATGCTCTTACCGCCGTCCACCCTGAACTCGATACCGAGATCCCGCAGGCAGGACTCGTGAGGAAATGCCTGAGCCGAAGCGGATGGCCCGGAGTCGACCCCTCCGGATTCACCCTCCTTCGAGTCACCGCTGGAGCAGCTGACGGAGAGGAATGCGGTGATCAGGATGACCGCACCCAACCAGGACGGAGTCCGGGAAGATCGTTTTCCATTGGCATGCATGAAAATTTAAGGTAAGTCAGGGCAGAGTCGCTGTCTACTGTCCCCAGGAGCAGTAGACAGACGCCGAATCGGAGTGATCGCATATGAGCCATACGGCCTGTGGAGCCGTATGAAATCAAGCCATTTCGATGAAAGGCGTGAATCGTGAACGCAAGAACCTCCAGGCTGGTCGCCACGGCCGGCCTGCTGCTCCTGAGCGGTGCCGGTGTACTCGCGACGGCGGGCCAGTCGTCGGCTGCCACCCGTGACGGATCCACCAACGCGGGCGAGTTCGGCGCGTACTTCCTGCAGAACCAGGCCAGCTACGTGTTCGACTTCGCCAGCTACGACGCGAACTTCGCCAACGACTCGTTCCCCAAGGCGTCCAGCATCAACCCGGATGACAACACGGAGTCCTACTGGAACCGCAACTCGACCTACGTGGACGTGTACACCGAGTCGGGTCGCGGAGGCGTCCACGGCTGGATCCCGGATGGTCTGTCCGGGAACTTCAGCTCCAACTACAAGAACAACGTGACGTCGGCGTACGAGCGCTGATGAGGCCCGCCGCCTAACGGTCAACCTGCGAGACGCGCCCCCCTGCCCGTATACGCCGGGCAGGGAGGCGCGGCTCCATAGTAGCGAGAATCCGGAACTTGGAGCTGCCGTGAACCGTCTGTCGTCGCTGCGACGCCCTGCACTCACCCCGGCGATCCTTGCGGTGGCATCCGCGATGCTCCTGGCTGCCGGTTGCTCCTCGGGAGGGAAGACCGAGGAATCCGGGGAGCCCGAGGTCTCCGCCACCCCCAGGATCACCGATCCCAACTCCTTCGCCTTCCCGCTGGACCCGTACCTCACCAAGCCGGACGACCAGCTCACCCTGAGCAAGGCCCAGGCGGAACTCACCCGTCAGTGCATGAAGCGGTTCGGATTCACCTACCGTCCGACGCCCCAGCGTCCAACGGTCAACCCCTTCGGCGAGAACGGACTCCGCTACGGGGTGAGTTCGATGCAGTTGGCAGCCAAGTACGGTTACGGGTCCGGGTCCGGGAACGGCCCTGACCAGTCCGAGGCGCCGGCGTCCGGGGCCGAGCTGCTGACAGGCGCGGCGAAACTGGCGATGTTCGGCAAGGAAGAACTCAAGCCCTCCGACCTGCCCAGCAGTCAGGAGGAGGCCGAGGCGTCAGAGGCGAACAACGGGGTCATCGCCGGAAAGGCGGTCCCGGTGGGCGGCTGCCAACGCGAGGCGGCCATGAAGGTGTTCTCCCCGCGCAGGAAATCGCTGCCGGTCACGTTCACCTACGGGCTCACGACGGATGCCTGGTCACGCACACGCCATGACAGCCGGTACGTGGCAGTGGGGCGGAAGTGGGCCGAGTGCCTCAAGGAGAAGGGATACGTGACCTCTCCCGATCCGCTCACGCAGGACCGCGACCTCAAGTTCCCGGATCCGCAGTCGCCCCAGGCGATCACCGTGGCGAAGGCGGACGTGGCCTGCAAGGAGAAGGTGAATCTGATCGGGGTCGCTTTCGCGGTGGAGAGCGCCTATCAGAAACGTCTCGTCGAGCAGAACGCCGAGGCCCTCAAGCAGGTGCAGCGGCAGCAGGAGGAGCAGCTGCGACTGGCGGCGTCACTTCTCCGCTGACCGCCCTCATCCGCAGGAGGCCCGCCGCGCGACCCGCCCGGCTCACTCGTACTCCGGGGGCTCCTCGTCCCAGCCGAACTCGGTGTCGTCGTGGGCGGCGGGCGCGGGCGTCTCGGCGGGAGCGGCGGGCGCGGGCGTCTCGGCGGGAGCGGCGGGCGCGGGCGTCTCGGCGGGGGCGGGGGCGGCTGCCGTCGGGGCTGCCCGATGCGGGGCCTCCGGGGCGGACGCGTCGAGACCCGCCAGGACCTCCAGCACCCCCTCCCCGTACGTCGCCAGCTTCTTCTCGCCCAGGCCGCTGATGCCGCCCAGCTCGCCCAGGGTCGTCGGGCGGACCGTGGCGATCTCGCGGAGGGTGGCGTCGTGGAAGATCACGTAGGCCGGGAGGCCCAGCTCCTTGGCCTGGGCGGCCCGCCAGGCGCGCAGGGCCTCGAAGACGGGGACGGCCGTCTCGGGGAGGTCGGCGGCGGCCGCCGCCTTCGGCTTGCGCTCGCCGCGTCCGGACGAGGAGCGGGAGGCCGTCGGCTTCTTCGGCTCCTTGCGGAGCTGGACCTCGCGCTCGCGGTTGAGGACGGAGCCGCTCGCCTCCGTGAGGACCAGCGTGCCGTACTCGCCCTCGACGGCGATCAGGCCCTGGGCCAAGAGCTGGCGGACCACTCCGCGCCACTCCGCCTCGGACAGGTCCTCGCCGATGCCGAAGACCGACAGCTGGTCGTGGTCGAACTGGATGACCTTGGCCGTGCGGCGGCCGAGCAGGATGTCGATGATCTGGCCCGCGCCGAACTTCTGGCCGCGCTCCCGCTTCAGCCGTACCACCGTGGACAGCAGCTTCTGGGCGGACACCGTGCCGTCCCAGGTCTCCGGCGGGGTGAGGCAGGTGTCGCAGTTGCCGCACGAGGCGGCGGTCGGCTCCTGGCCGAAGTACGTCAGGAGCTGGGCGCGGCGGCACTGGGCCGTCTCGCAGAGGGCGAGCATCGAGTCCAGGTGCGAGGCGGCCCGGCGGCGGAACGCCTCGTCGCCCTCGCCGCCCTGGATGAGCTTGCGCTGCTGGACGACGTCCTGGAGGCCGTACGCCATCCACGCCGTGGACGGGGCGCCGTCGCGGCCGGCCCGGCCGGTCTCCTGGTAGTAGCCCTCGACGGACTTCGGGAGGTCCAGGTGGGCGACGAAGCGGACGTCCGGCTTGTCGATGCCCATGCCGAAGGCGATCGTCGCGACGACGACCAGGCCCTCCTCGCGCAGGAAGCGGGACTGGTGGGCCGCGCGGGTCCCGGCGTCGAGCCCCGCGTGGTACGGGACGGCCTCGATGCCGTTGCGGCAGAGGAACTCGGCGGTCTTCTCCGTGGACGCGCGGGAGAGGCAGTAGACGATGCCCGCGTCCCCGGCGTGCTCCTCCTTGAGGAAGGCGAGCAGCTGCTTCTTCGGGTCGGCCTTGCCCACGATCCGGTACTGGATGTTGGGCCGGTCGAAGCTGGCCACGAAGTGCCGCGCGTCGGGCATGCCGAGCCGCTGGGTGATCTCGCGGTGCGTGGCGTCCGTCGCCGTGGCCGTCAGGGCGATGCGCGGCACGTCGGGCCAGCGCTCGCCGAGGACGGACAGGGCGAGGTAGTCGGGGCGGAAGTCGTGGCCCCACTGGGCGACGCAGTGCGCCTCGTCGATCGCGAAGACGGAGACCTCGCCCCGGGCCAGCAGCGCGAGCGTGGAGTCCAGCCGCAGCCGCTCCGGGGCCAGGTAGAGGAGGTCCAGCTCGCCCGCGACGAACTGGGCCTCCATCGAGCGGCGCTCGTCGAAGTCCTGCGTGGAGTTGATGAAGCCGGCCCGCACGCCGAGCGCCCGCAGCGCGTCGACCTGGTCCTGCATGAGGGCGATCAGCGGGGAGATCACGACGCCGGTGCCCCGCCGGACCAGGGCCGGGATCTGGTAGCAGAGGGACTTGCCGCCGCCGGTGGGCATGAGCACGACGGCGTCTCCGCCGGCCACCACGTGGTCGACGATCGCCTCCTGCTCGCCGCGGAACGCCTCGTAACCGAAGACGCGGTGCAGCGTGCGCCGCGCTTCGCTCTCGGTCGCGGCGGCGGTCCCGCCCGTGCTCACATCCGTGGTCATGCCCGTCACGCCCGTCCCGCTCATCGCTCTGTCCCCCGATACCGGTCCCACTGCCTCCCCCGCCACCCTAGGGCCTGCCTGTGACAACGCCGGACGGGCTTGACTTCCCGAGGGAAGGCCAAGCCCGTCCGGCGTTGTCGTCGAGCCGCTGCCGGCTACCTCACGAACGTCCCCGCCTGGCCCGCCAGGTCCAGGAAGTACTGCGGGGCCACACCCAGGACCACGGTCACGGCCACGCCGATCGCGATCGTGGCCATCGTCAGCGGGGACGGGACGGCGACCGTGGGGCCGTCCGCCTTCGGCTCGCTGAAGAACATCAGCACGATGACCCGGATGTAGAAGAACGCGGCGATCGCCGAGGAGATCACACCGACCACGACCAGGCCGCCCGCGCCGCCGTCCGCCGCCGCCTTGAACACCGCGAACTTCCCGGAGAAGCCCGAGGTCAGCGGGATACCGGCGAAGGCCAGCAGGAACACCGCGAAGACCGCGGCGACCAGCGGCGAGCGCCGGCCGAGCCCCGCCCACTTCGACAGGTGCGTCGCCTCGCCGCCCGCGTCCCGCACCAGCGTGACGACGGCGAACGCGCCGACCGTCACGAAGGAGTACGTGCCGAGGTAGAAGAGGACCGACGAGATGCCGTCGGGGGTGGCCGCGATCACACCGGCCAGGATGAACCCGGCGTGCGCGATCGAGGAGTAGGCCAGCAGCCGCTTGATGTCGGTCTGGGTGATCGCGACGACCGCACCGCCCACCATCGTGACGATCGCGACGCCCCACATGACCGGCCGCAGGTCCCAGGTGAGGCCGGGCAGCACCACGTACAGCAGGCGGAGCAGCGCGCCGAACGCGGCGACCTTCGTCGCGGCGGCCATGAAGCCGGTGACCGGGGTCGGCGCGCCCTGGTAGACGTCCGGGGTCCACATGTGGAACGGGACGGCGCCGACCTTGAAGAGCAGGCCGGTGAGGATCATCGCGCCGCCGATGAGCAGCAGCGCGTCGTTGCCCATGGTGCCGGCGAGCGCCGGGTCGATCTTCTGGATCGAGCCGTCGACCACGGTCGCGATCTGCGCGTACGAGACGGAGCCCGCGTACCCGTAGAGCAGGGCGATCCCGAACAGCAGGAACGCCGAGGAGAACGCGCCGAGCAGGAAGTACTTCACGGCCGACTCCTGCGACATCAGCCGCTTGCGGCGGGCGACGGCGCACAGGAGGTACAGCGGGAGGGAGAAGACCTCCAGGGCCACGAACAGCGTCAGCAGGTCGTTGGCCGCCGGGAAGACCAGCATGCCCGCCACCGAGAAGAGGACGAGCGGGAAGACCTCGGTGGTGGTGAACCCGGCCTTGACCGCGGCCTTCTCGCTGTCGCTGCCGGGCACCGACGCGGCCTGCGCGGCGAAGGAGTCCACGCGGTTGCCGTGGGACTCCGGGTCGAGCCGCCGTTCGGCGAACGTGAAGACCGCGACCAGGGACGTCAGCAGGATGACGCCCTGGAGGAACAGGGACGGCCCGTCGACCGCGATGGCGCCCATCGCGGCGATGTGCGCCTTGGTCGTCCCGTAACCGGAGGCGGCCAGGCCGACCACCGCGGCGAACGCGGCGACCAGCGCGACGACGGTCAGGAACACCTGCGTGTGGTACCGGGCCCGGCGCGGCACGAACGCCTCGACCAGGACACCGACGACGGCGACGCCGATCACGATCAGGACCGGCATCAGCTGGGTGTACTCGATGACCGGGGCCGTGAACTTCTCGTCCGGAGCGGCGGATGTCACCCCGCTCGCCGTCGTCCACAGGCTGTGGACAGCTGTTGCGCTCACTTGGCGGCCTCCACCTCGGGCTGGGGGTCCTTCTTCTGTACGTCCGACATGGTGTGCTGCACCGCCGGGTTGACGATCTCCGTCAGCGGCTTCGGGTAGACACCCAGGAACAGCAGCAGCGCGATCAGCGGCACGACCACCACGAGCTCACGCGCCTTGAGGTCCGCCATGCCCTGCACCTCGGCCTTGACCGGGCCGGTCATGGTGCGCTGGTAGAGGACCAGGACGTAGATCGCGGCGAGCACGATGCCGGTGGTGGCGATGATGCCGACCGCCGGATACGCGGCGAACGCGCCGACCAGGACCAGGAACTCGCTGACGAACGGGGCGAGCCCCGGCAGCGACAGCGTGGCCAGACCGCCGATCAGGAAGGTGCCGGCCAGGACCGGGGCCACCTTCTGCACCCCGCCGTAGTCGGCGATGAGGCGCGAGCCGCGCCGGCTGATCAGGAAGCCCGCGACCAGCATCAGCGCGGCCGTCGAGATGCCGTGGTTGACCATGTACAGCGTCGCGCCCGACTGGCCCTGACTGGTCATCGCGAAGATGCCCAGGATGATGAAGCCGAAGTGCGAGATGGACGCGTAGGCGATCAGCCGCTTGATGTCGCGCTGGCCGACCGCGAGCAGCGCCCCGTACACGATGCTGATCAGCGCCAGGACCAGGATCACCGGCGTCGCCCACTTGCTGGCCTCCGGGAAGAGCTGGAGGCAGAAGCGGAGCATCGCGAACGTGCCGACCTTGTCGACCACGGCGGTGATCAGCACGGCGACCGGCGCGGTCGCCTCACCCATCGCGTTGGGCAGCCAGGTGTGCAGCGGCCACAGCGGGGCCTTCACCGCGAAGGCGAAGAAGAACCCGAGGAACAGCCACCGCTCGGTGCCGGTCGCCATGGAGAACGTGCCGTTGGCCCGGGCCTCGGCGATCTCGGAGAGCGAGAACGAGCCCGCGACCACGTACAGGCCGATCACCGCGGCCAGCATGATGAGGCCGCCGACCAGGTTGTAGAGGAGGAACTTCACGGCGGCGTACGAGCGCTGCGCCGCCGCGTTCTCGTCGCTGCCGGTGTGCGCCCGGTCCCCGAAGCCGCCGATGAGGAAGTACATCGGGATGAGCATGGCTTCGAACAGGATGTAGAAGAGGAAGACGTCGGTGGCCTCGAAGGAGAGGATCACCATCGCTTCGACCATCAGGATCAGGGCGAAGAAGCCCTGCGTCGGGCGCCAGCGCGAGGAGTTCGTCTCCAGGGGGTCGGCGTCGTGCCAGCCGGCCAGGATGACGAACGGGATCAGCAGGGCGGTGAGCGCCATGAGCGCCACGCCGATGCCGTCGACGCCCAGTTCGTAGCGGACGCCGAAGTCCTTGATCCAGGCGTGCGATTCGGTGAGCTGGAAGCGGTCGCCGCCGGGCTCGAAGCGGGCGAGCGCGATGCCCGCCAGGGCGAGCGTGGCCAGCGAGAAGAGCAGCGCCAGCCATTTGGCGGCGGTGCGCCGGGCGGCCGGGACGGCGGCGGTGGCCACCGCGCCGATCGCCGGGAGCGCCGCCGTCGCTGTCAGGAGGGGAAAGGACATGTGATCAGACCGCCCTCATCAGCAGGGTCGCGGCGATGAGAACCGCCGTACCTCCGAGCATCGAGACCGCGTAGGAGCGGGCGTAGCCGTTCTGGAGTTTGCGCAGCCGGCCGGAGAGCCCGCCCATGGACGCGGCCGTGCCGTTGACGACGCCGTCGACCAGGCTGTGGTCGACGTAGACCAGGGAGCGGGTCAGGTGTTCGCCGCCGCGGACCAGGACCACGTGGTTGAAGTCGTCCTGGAGGAGGTCGCGGCGCGCGGCCCGGGTGAGCAGCGAGCCGCGCGGGGCGGTCACCGGCACCGGCTTGCGGCCGTACATCGCCCAGGCGATGGCGACACCGACGACCAGGGCGACCATGGTGGCCGCGGTGACGGTCGACGCGCCGATCGGGGCATCGCCGTGGTCGTGGCCGGTGACGGGCTCCAGCCAGTGCAGGAAGCGGTCGCCGATCGAGAAGAAGCCACCGGCGAAGACCGAGCCGAAGGCCAGCACGATCATCGGGATCGTCATGGACTTCGGGGACTCGTGCGGATGCGGCTCCGCGTGCTCGCCGCGCGTCTCGGCGGCGGGCTCGACGTCCGGCGCGTCCGGGGACGGCGTCGCCGTGCGGCGCCAGCGCTCCTCGCCGAAGAAGGTCATCAGCATCACGCGCGTCATGTAGAACGCGGTGATCGCGGCGCCGAGCAGGGCCACGGAGCCGAGGATCCAGCCCTCGGTGCCGCCCTTGGCGAACGCCGCCTCGATGATCCTGTCCTTGGAGAAGAAGCCGGAGAGGCCGGGGAAGCCGATGATCGCGAGGTAGCCGAGGCCGAAGGTGACGAAGGTGACCGGCATGTACTTCCGCAGGCCGCCGAACTTCCGCATGTCCACCTCGTCGTTCATGCCGTGCATGACCGAACCGGCGCCGAGGAAGAGCCCGGCCTTGAAGAAGCCGTGGGTCACCAGGTGCATGATCGCGAAGACGTAGCCGATGGGGCCGAGCCCGGCGGCCAGGATCATGTAGCCGATCTGCGACATCGTGGAGCCGGCGAGGGCCTTCTTGATGTCGTCCTTCGCGCAACCGACGATCGCACCGAACAGCAGCGTGACCGCGCCGACGACCACGACGACCATCTGGGCGTCCGGGGCGGCGTTGAAGATCGCGCCGGAGCGGACGATGAGGTAGACACCGGCGGTGACCATGGTCGCGGCGTGGATGAGGGCGGAGACCGGGGTCGGGCCCTCCATCGCGTCACCGAGCCAGGACTGCAGCGGCACCTGGGCGGACTTGCCGCAGGCGGCGAGGAGCAGCATCAGGCCGATCGCCGTCAGCTTGCCCTCGCTCGTCTCACCGGTCGCCTCCAGGACGGGGCCGTACGCGAACGTGCCGAAGGTGGTGAACATCAGCATGATCGCGATCGACAGGCCCATGTCGCCGACGCGGTTGACCAGGAACGCCTTCTTCGCGGCGGTGGCCGCGCTGGGCTTGTGCTGCCAGAAGCCGATGAGCAGGTACGAGGCGAGACCGACGCCCTCCCAGCCGACGTACAGCAGCAGGTAGTTGTCGGCGATGACCAGGATCAGCATCGCCGCCAGGAACAGGTTCAGATAGCCGAAGAAGCGGCGCCGGCGCTCGTCGTGCTCCATGTAGCCGATCGAGTAGATGTGGATCAGCGTGCCCACACCGGTGATCAGCAGGACGAAGGTCATCGACAGCTGGTCGAGCTGGAAGGCCACATCGGCCTGGAAGCCCTCGACCGGGATCCAGCTGAACAGCTTCTGGTGCAGCGCCCGGTCCTCGGCGCCCTTCCCCAGCATGTCGGTGAAGAGCACCACGGCCACGACGAACGAGGCGGCGGCGAGCAGGGTGCCGAGCCAGTGCCCGGCGCGGTCGAGGCGCCGGCCGCCGCACAGCAGCACCGCCGCTCCGAGCAGGGGCGCCGCGACGAGCAGCGCAATCAGGTTCTCCACAGTGCAAACGCCCCTTACAGCTTCATCAGGCTGGCGTCATCGACCGAGGCCGAGTGGCGGGAACGGAACAGCGACACGATGATCGCGAGCCCGACCACGACCTCCGCGGCGGCGACGACCATCGTGAAGAAGGCGATGATCTGGCCGTCGAGGTTGCCGTGCATCCGGGAGAAGGTCACGAACGCGAGGTTGCAGGCGTTGAGCATCAGCTCGACGCACATGAACACCACGATCGCGTTCCGCCGGATCAGCACACCGGCCGCGCCGATGGTGAACAGCAGGGCGGCGAGGTAGAGGTAGTTGACCGGATTCACTTGGCGACCTCCTCTTCTTCGGTGTCCCGGCCCAGCCGCTCACCGGAGCGCTGCTCCAGCGCCTTGAGGCCGGCCAGTGATTCCTGGGACACGTCGCGCATCTGTCCGCGCTTGCGCAGCGTGTTCATGACGGTCAGCTCGGACGGGGTGCCGTCGGGGAGCAGGCCCGCGATGTCCACCGCGTTGTGCCGGGCGTAGACGCCGGGGGCGGGCAGCGGCGGGAGGTGGCTGCTCCGCACGCGCTCCTCGGACATCTCCCGCTGGGTCTTGGCCCGTTCGGTGCGCTCGCGGTGCGTGAGCACCATCGCGCCGACCGTCGCGGTGATCAGCAGGGCGCCGGTGATCTCGAAGGCGAAGACGTACTTGGTGAAGATGAGGCTGGCGAGCCCCTCCACGTTCCCGCCGTGCGCGGTGTTGGCGGTGCCCAGGCCGTTGAAGGTCTTCAGCGAGGCGTTGCCGATGCCGACGATCAGCAGGACGCCGAAGCCGATGCCGCATCCGGCGGCCAGCCAGCGCTGGCCCTTGATGGTCTCCTTCAGCGAGTCGGCCGCCGTGACACCGACGAGCATGACCACGAAGAGGAACAGCATCATGATCGCGCCGGTGTAGACGACGATCTGGACGATGCCGAGGAAGTAGGCGCCGTTGGCGAGGTAGAACACCGCGAGGATGATCATCGTCCCGGCGAGGCACAGCGCGCTGTGCACGGCCTTCTTCATGAGCACCGTGCACAGGGCGCCGATCACGGCGACCGTGCCGAGCACCCAGAACTGGAACGCCTCGCCGGTCGAGGTCTGCGAGGCCGCTGCGGCCAGGCCGGTCATGCGTCCACCTCCTGCGCGGCGCCGTTGCTCTGCCCGGCCTCGTCGGACGGCTTCTCGCCCTTGGAGACGGCGAGCTGGCGCTCCGTACCGGGGGCGGCCTCGGTGACCAGGCCCCGGTAGTAGTCCTGTTCGTCCATGCCCGGGAAGATCGCGTGCGGGCTGTCGACCATGCCGTCCTCCAGGCCCGCGAGCAGCTCGTCCTTGGTGTAGATGAGGCTCTCGCGGGTGGTGTTGGCGAGCTCGAACTCATTGGTCATCGTGAGCGCCCGGGTCGGGCACGCCTCGATGCACAGTCCGCAGAGGATGCAGCGCGCGTAGTTGATCTGGTAGACGCGGCCGTAGCGCTCACCCGGGGAGTAGCGCTCCTCCGGGGTGTTGTCCGCGCCCTCCACGTAGATGGCGTCGGCGGGACAGGCCCAGGCGCACAACTCGCAGCCGACGCACTTCTCCAGCCCGTCCGGATGGCGGTTGAGCTGGTGGCGGCCGTGGAAGCGGGGCGCCGTCACCTTCGGCGTCTCCGGATACTGCTCGGTGAGCCGCTTCTTGAACATGGCCTTGAAGGTCACGCCGAAGCCGGCCACCGGGTTGAGGAACTTGTCCTCCGAGTTCGGGGAGGACTGCGAGGACCCCGTCGGCCCGGTGGACTTCGCCGGCCTCTTGGACCCCGGCAGATCTGGCAGTTCAGACACCGTCGGCCTCCTTTCCGTCACTCGGATTTCCGTCACTCTGAGTATCCACGCCGCCACTGACAACGAGCTCCCGCTCGCGGCGCGGCCTGCGCCTCGGCACGGGCGGCAGAGTCTGTCCGGGCAGCGGTGGCACCGGGAATCCGCCCGCCATCGGGTCGAACGCCGGCTCGGGCCCGGCCTGCTCGGCGGCGGCCTTGTCCTTCTTGTCGCGGAAGATGTCGGCGACGAAGGAGATCAGCAGCACCGCGATCACGGCACCGGCCACGTAGAGCAGGATCCTGGAGAAGTCGTAGCCCTCGTTGCGCAGCGCCCGTACGGTCGCCACCAGCATCAGCCAGACGACGGACACCGGGATGAGGACCTTCCAGCCGAGCTTCATCAGCTGGTCGTAGCGGACGCGGGGCAGCGTGCCGCGCAGCCAGATGAAGAAGAACAGCAGCAGCTGGACCTTGAGGACGAACCAGAGCATCGGCCACCAGCCGTGGTTCGCGCCCTCCCAGAAGGTGCTGATCGGCCACGGAGCCCGCCAGCCGCCCAGGAACAGGGTCGTGGAGACCGCGGAGACGGTGACCATATTGACGTACTCGGCGAGCATGAACATCGCGAACTTGATGGACGAGTACTCGGTGTTGAAACCGCCGACGAGGTCGCCCTCGGACTCCGGCATGTCGAACGGGGCGCGGTTGGTCTCACCGACCATCGTGACGATGTAGATGATGAAGGAGACCGGGAGCAGGATGATGAACCAGCGGTCCTCCTGCGCCTCCACGATCTTCGACGTCGACATCGACCCGGAGTAGAGGAACACCGAGGCGAACGCGGCGCCCATGGCGATCTCGTACGAGATCATCTGCGCGCAGGAGCGGAGCCCGCCGAGCAGCGGATACGTCGACCCGGACGACCAGCCGGCCAGCACGATGCCGTAGATGCCGACCGAGGCGACCGCGAGGATGTAGAGCATCGCGATCGGCAGGTCGGTGAGCTGCATCGCCGTACGGTGGCCGAAGATCGAGACCTCGTTGCCGGACGGGCCGAAGGGGATCACCGCGATCGCCATGAACGCGGGGATGGCGGCGACGATCGGCGCGAGGACGTAGACGACCTTGTCCGCGCGCTTGACGACGACGTCCTCCTTCAGCATCAGCTTGATGCCGTCGGCGAGCGACTGGAGCATGCCCCAGGGGCCGTGCCGGTTGGGGCCGATGCGCAGCTGCATCCAGGCGACGACCTTGCGCTCCCACACGATGGAGAAGAGCACGGTCACCATCAGGAACGCGAAGCAGAAGACGGCCTTGATGACGACGAGCCACCAGGGGTCGTTGCCGAACATCGACAGGTCCTCGGCGGCGAGCACCGCACCGTGCGGTGGAGCGGCCAGTTGAGCGAAGGCGGTCACGCCCGCACCTCCGGTGTGACGTCGGGAGTACCGGGAGCGGCGGGGCCGATCCGGACCACTCCGCCGGGGCGGGCCCCGGTCGTGGCCGGCACGCCCCGCCCGGTCGAGTTCAGCGGCACCCAGACCACGCGGTCCGGCATGTCGGTGACCCGGAGCGGGAGTTCGACGCTGCCGGCGGGCCCGGACACGGCCAGCAGGTCGCCGTCCTTGACCCCGCTCTCCGCGGCGGTGGCGGCCGACAGCCGGGCCACCGCCTCGTGCCGGGTCCCGGCGAGCGCGGTGTCGCCCTCCTGGAGGCGGCCCAGGTCGAGCAGCATCCGGTGGCCGGCGAGAATCGCCTCGCCGTCGCCGGGCCGGGGCAGCGGCTGCGCGGAGACGCGGGGGTCGTCCGCGTACCCGCCCTGCCGGCCGCCGAGTCGGTCCAGCTCGCGGCGGGCGGCCCGCAGGTCCGGCAGCCCGAGGTGCGCGTCCATCGCGTCGGCCAGCATGTGCAGCACCCGCGCGTCGCCCGGGGCGAGGTTCCGCGTCATCTGGTCGGGCTTCAGCGCGGCCTCGAACATCCGCGCCCGGCCCTCCCAGTTGAGGAAGGTCCCGGACTTCTCGGCGACCGCGGCCACCGGGAACACCACGTCGGCGCGGTCGGTGACCTCGCTCGGCCGGAGCTCCAGGGAGACCAGGAAGCCGACCCGGTCCAGGGCCTCCAGGGCCCGCGCCGGGTCCGGAAGGTCCTCGGTGCCCACCCCGGCGACGACCAGCGCGCCCAGCTCACCGGAGACCGCGGCCTCGATGATCTGGCCGGTGTCGCGGCCGAAGCGGGACGGGAGTTCGGCGACGCCCCACGCGGCGGCGACCTCGTCCCGGGCGCGCGGGTCGGTGGCCGGGCGGCCGCCGGGCAGCAGCGACGGGAGCGCGCCCGCCTCCACCGCGCCG
>NZ_JAAGNI010000512.1 GCF_010550605.1 Streptomyces sp. SID9727 | reverse complement strand
CGCGCGCCCCGGCGGCATCGACGCGGAACGCGCCCGGCGCGCCCAGCGGCACCAGGTCCTCGCGCGCCGTCGGCGCACCACCGTGATCCTCTTCCTCGCCTTCACGCTCGGCGCGATCGTCGCCGCGGTCGGCGGCCTGCGCTTCCTGTGGGCGCCCGCGGTCCCGGCGGTGTTCCTCAGCGCGTACATCGCGCACCTGAGGGCGCACGAGCGGCGCCGGTTCGCCTTCACCATGGACCAGCGGCGCGCCGAGGTGGCGGCCCAGCGGCTCCGCGAGAACCGCCCCCGCCGCCACCAGCCCGCCGCCACGGCACCGGTCGAAATCGACGAGGACTCCGAGCCGCGCCACCCGGTCCCCGAGCCGACGCCCACGGTCTCCCCGCAGGAGGCCGGCCGCCGCGCCCTGGTCGAGCAGACGGACCACGCCGAGTGGGTGGACCAGCAGCGCGATCGCGGCCGGGTCCAGGGCGACAGCTGGGAGCCGGTCCCGGTGCCCCTGCCCACCTACGTCACCGCCCCGGTCGCCCCGCGCGCCACGGGCGGGGTCGAGGTCGGCGACCCGGAGACCTGGAGCGCGGCCCGCTCCAGCGCCGCCGAGCCCGCCCAGCCGGACCCCGCGGACCGCCCGGTGGACCCGGCGCCGCGCCGGCGCTCCCCGCAGTCCCGCCGCTCCCGCGACCGGGGCCGCACCCCGCTGTTCGACCAGTACGAGGAAGGCGACCGCCCCCGCGCGGCCAACGAGTGACGCCGCGCCCGACGGCCGTGAGCCACGCCACGGCTGACCAGCGCGGAACGGATTTCCGAGCACCCCCTGGAGGGTGCTAGAGTTTCACACGTCGCAAGGGCCTGTGGCGCAGTCTGGTAGCGCACCTCGTTCGCATCGAGGGGGTCTGGGGTTCAAATCCCCACAGGTCCACTGCACAAGGGAAATCCCGTCCAGCCTCTGGCTGGACGGGATTTCGCCGTTCGGGGCCCGCTGGGACGCGGAGGGACGGGTTGTCAGGTGAACGATGCCGACGCCTGGGCCTCAGGGGGTGGGGACCGCCTCCGCGTCGGGGATTCCCGCGGTGCTGCTGGGCGGTCGTCGCGGGGCTGGTGCAGCTGGTCGTGGCCGTCCCGCGGCGCCGGATGGGCGGGCAGTGGCCGATGAACCTCAGCGGCGGCATCTCGGTCCTGGCCGGGGCGTCGTTCGCCGGGGCGGCGGGCGCCGAGGACCCCATGCTCTCCAGCGCGATCGGCTACGCCGTTCCCGGCGGCATCTTCTCCCACGTCTCGGCGCTGCGGCTGGGGCGCTCCGGTGAGGAAGAGGGCCGGAGCGGGCGGGGCGCGTCGTCGTGACGCCACGCTCTCGCGGGCCGGCCGCCCGGTCCCTCACCCGGACCGGGCGGCCAGGCGAGGGCCAGCAGCGCCGCGTCGTCGGAGGTCTCGGCGCAGCTGTACTCCTGGGCGTCGTCGAGCAGCCAGGTGAGCAGGTGCTGCGGATCGACCGGCGGGGGATGGGCGCGCTGGTAGGCCGACAGGCGGTCGGCGAGCGGGTAGAAGGTCCCGGCCGCGTTCCGGGTCTCCGCGATGCCGTCGGTGTACAGCAGGAGCGTGTCGCCGGGCCGCAGAAGCGTTCTGGCCGACCGCGGGCCGTCCGCGTCGGCGGGTGCGCTCGTGAGGGTGCTCAGCCCGAGGGGGAGGCCGGTGCCGGCCGGAAGCTCGCGGACCGTGCCGTCGTGCAGCACGAGTGCGGGCGGGTGGCCGCAGGAGTACGCCTCCGTGTGGCCGTCGGGCGCGATCTGGATCAGGAGAGCGGTGACGAACGCCTCGTCGTCGTGCGGGAAGCGGTTCAGGCCGGTGTCGAGGCGCCCGGCCAGGCGGCCCAGCGTGCCTTCCTCGTACGCCGCCTCGTGGAACGAGCCGAGGACCGCCGCGGCGGTGGCCACGGCGTCGAGCCCCTTCCCGCGTACGTCCCCGATCAGCGCGCGGGCACCGAACTCGGTGTCCGCCACCGCGTAGAGGTCGCCGCCGATACGCGCGTACTGGGCGGCGGCCAGATAGCTCGCGGCCGTACGGAAGTGGCCCAGCGTCTCGGGCGGTGGGCGCAGTACCGCCCGCTGGGCGGTCTCGGCGACGGACACCACCTTCCGCAGCCGCGCGGTCTCCCGTTCCACGTGGCGCACCACGAAGCAGCTCAGTGCGGCGATGACGCAGATCACGACGGTGGTGCCGATCGCGGAGCCGATCCGCTGCGGTTCGGCCGGCAGGAGCAGCCAGCGGATGCCCACCGCGGCCACCGCCGAACCGATGATCACCGGTGGCCCGAACCCGAACGAGATCACCGCGGGCACCGCCACCAGCACCGAGGCGATGTGCGAGGAGGGCGGGGTGCTCACCTGCAGGACCGCGACGAGGACGCACAGGAGGAGGGCGGTGCCCAGCACCGCCGCCTTGGGGGCCCGGCCCTGCGCGGCCGGCGCACCGTCCTGCCCGGCACGGACGCTCCCCTCGCCGCGCATCCCGTGACTCCTCCCGTCCGTGTGCTCCCGTGACAGCCATTGTTGGGCAGCCCCGGGCATCCCGCTCGCGGACTCGCGCGGGCCGGTCGCGCGTCCGGCCCGGTCCTCACGCCCCGTTCAGATACGCCAGCACCGCCAGCACCCGGCGGTTGTTCGTGCCGTCGTCCGTGATGCCCAGCTTGGCGAACAGCGAGGTCGTGTACTTGCTGATCGCACTGTCGCTGAGGAACAGGCGGGCCGCGACGGCCTGGTTGGAGAGGCCCTCGGCCATCAGGGCCAGGACCTCGTGCTCGCGCTCGGTGAGTTTGTCGAGGCGGCGGTGCGACGAGCCGCTGGACAGGAGCTTGGCGATGACCGCCGGGTCCATGGCCGTGCCGCCCGCCGCGACGCGTTGCAGCGCGTCGATGAACTGGTCCGCGTCGAACACGCTCTCCTTCAGGAAGTAGCCGACGCCGCCGGAGCCGTCGGCCAGCAGCTCGCGGGCGTACAGCTGCTCCACGTACTGGGACAGGATCAGCACCGGCAGCCCCGGCATCTCGGCGCGGGCGGCGAGGGCCGCGCGCAGGCCCTCGTCCGTCTGTGTCGGCGGCATGCGGACGTCCACCACGGCCACGTCCGGGCGCAACTCGCGCAGGGCCGTCAGCGTCTCCGGCCCGGTCGCGGCCGTACCCACCACCTCGTGGCCGTACGCCTCGATGAGACGGACCATGCCGTCCCGCAGGAGATACAGGTCCTCGGCTACAACGATGCGCATGGCACCATGATCCTCGCGCGGGTCGGCCCGCCGGCCGGACTCGTGATGTCGAGGCGGCCGTCGAACACGGCGAGCCGCCGCCGCAGCCCCGCGAGTCCGCCGCCGTCCCGGACGACCGCGCCGCCGCGCCCGTCGTCCTCCGCCTCGACGACGAGACCCGTCCCGTCCTGGGCGAGGGTGATCCGCATCCGCGTCGCGCGGGCGTGCTTCACCGCGTTGGTCAGCAGCTCGGCGATGCCGAAGTAGACGGCCGACTCGACGGGCGCGTCCAGCCGCTCCGGCACGTCCGCGACGACCTCCGTTTCGAGGGGGCTGTCGAGGGCGAGGGCGCGTACGGCGTCGACGAGACCCCGGTCGTTGAGCACGGGCGGATTGATCCCGTGCACCAGGTCGCGCAGCTCCGCCAGCGAGGCGGTGGCGCCCGCCCGCGCCTCGCGCATCAGCGCCCTGGCCCGGTCCGGGTTCGTCTCCAGCAGCTTCTCCACCGTCGCCAGGGACATCCCGAGCGCGACGAGCCGGGCCTGCGCCCCGTCGTGAAGGTCCCGTTCGATCCGGCGGATCTCGGCGGCCTGAGCCACCGTCGCATCGGCCCGCTGCCCGGTGAGTTCGCCCACCCGGTCCACGAGCGCCATCCGGGCGGACGGCCGCAGGAAACGGACCGCGACCGGGGTGACCGGCCGCCAGGCGTACGGGGAAGAGGCGACGGTCACGAGGAGGCCGAGGAGCCAGGCCGGCCGGCCCGTACCCAGCCCGACGGCACCCCACACCACTCCCGCGAGCGGCACGCACGCCACGATCCCCGCAGTGAACGGGGCGATCACCGTGAACCGCAGGTCACGCCAGTTGGCCGGGTCCTTCCAGCGCAGCCGCCACCGCTGGTCCATGAGGGCGTCCCGCCGGGTGCGGTGGTAGTCGAAGCCGTTCCACCAGAAGCCGGTGGCCAAGCGCGTCACCGGCGGGGCGGTCCGGTAGCCGGACGGGATCCCGGTCCCGGACCAGCGGGCGGCCAGCGCGCGGACCGCCCGGCACACGGGCCGCGCCAGGGCGAGCGTGCCCGCGCACACCAGCACCGACGGGCCGACCCACGACCAGGGGTTCGACGCGCCCCACCCGATGCCCCACGCCACCGCTCCCGCCCACACGGCCGGGATCAGCATCGTGGTGGCGGCGACGGCACACGCCCGTACGAACCCGGTACCCGTCCCGGCCGCCCACGCCCCCAGCACTCTCATCGCCTGCCGCCTCCCCGTGTCCGTCCCGATGCACCCACTCTGCACCGCGCGGCGGGCCCCGAGGCCCCGTCCGGGCGAGGAGTGGGTCTGGACCCACCCCCTTGTGCGCCCAGACGCATACCGCGCCGGACCGGCGATTCCTAGCGTCGTCACCATGACAACGAACACGGATCTCCAGCCCGAGGCCCTGCGGGCCCTCGCATCGGCGCGCCGGAGCGTCACGCTCTACGGCGCACTCACCGCCACCGCCCTCGGCGCGGTCGTCGTGGTGGCCGCCACCGGCCACACGGTGAACACCTTCATGTGGGTCCGCGCGGCCCTGCTGCCGGTGATCGCGTACGTACTCCTCCGCATCACGGCCTCGGCCGCGGGGGGTTCCCGCCGCGCCTTCGAGCGCGTGAGCACCCTCGCGGTGATCATGCCCATCGCCATCATCGGCGTCGACCTGATCCCGGGCGTCTGCCCGCCCTGGTACGCGGTGGCGCAGGCGCTGTGCGTGCTGCCGGTGATCCGCGTCGCGTTCCTCACCCGGGGGCCGGCCCTGAAGGCGGCGTTTCCGAAGGCCGGGTGAGGGCTCATGTCTTCCGAAGGCGGAGCATATCGTTTTCGATATGCTGGAGGCATGGGTCTCGACTATGCGCGGATGCGAGAGGTTGCCGACGAGCTCTCGGAGTACGCCGAGCGCTTGGAGGGCTCCTGGAGCGTGGAGATCGGTGCCGGCGGGCCGGTCATGGCGATGGTGAGCCCGGTGAACCGTCACGAGCGGATCGCCGGACGGATCACGGACCAGATCAATCAGCGGGTCGGTGCGACGCACCCGGGCTGGATCGCGGAGACGGGTCCGGAGGTCGAGGACCCGAGGGTCGGGCGCATGCGGCGGCCGGACGTGCTGGTGTGCGAGGAGAGCGCTATGGATTCCGACCGGGACTCGGTCGCTCCGGACGAAGTCCTGGCCTGCGTTGAAGTGGTCTCCCGGTCCAGCCCGAGCAATGACTACGTCGAAAAGATGGCCGACTACCCGGCCATGGGAATCGGCCTGTACATGATCGTCGATCCGAGGAACGGGACCATCGCCGTGCATGACGAGCCGTTCCGGGGCGCTCACCAGAGCCGGGAACAGTACATCTTCGGGGACACCGTCAGGCTCGGGGCCTGGTCCATCGAGACCAGCGCATTCCGCCGCTACGGAAAGGCCGGCGACGCGTGAGACTCGCTGAGCTGAGGGAGCGTGCGGGCCTGACGCAGGCCGAGGTGGCGGCGCGCATGGGGACGGCGCAGCCCAATGTCTCCCGCCTGGAGTGTCTGCCGGTACGGGAGGTCAGTCAGCGGCAGCTCCGCCGATATCTGGGTGCGCTGGGCGCCGACCTCGTCCTGGTGGCCACGACGTCCGCGGGGGACGAGATCGCTCTCACTGCTCCCTGAGCGGCTTCGCGAAGCAGCGGCTGCTGTCGTACGTGCGGTAGTGGCCGAACTTCTCGCACGGGGTGTAGCCGCTGGAGAGGTACAGGGCGATGGCCTCCGGCTGGCGGTCGCCGGTCTCCAGGACCATGCGGGTGCGGCCCGCGGCGCGGGCGTCCGCCTCCAGGGCGGCCAGGATGCGGCGGGCGAGGCCGAGGCCGCGGCCCTCCGGTATGACGTACATCCGCTTCAGCTCGGCGTCGCCGTCCGAGTAGCCCTCGTCGTTGCGTTCCTGGGAGCGCCAGCCGCCCGTGGCGACCGGCTGCTCCGACGCGTCGTACGCGATCAGGTACAGGCCGTGAGGCGGGTCGAACATCGTGGGGTCCAGCGGTGTGACATCGCCCCCATCGCCGTAGCGCTCGGCGTACTCCAGCTGCACGCGGTCGTTGAGTTTGACGGCATCGGGGTGGTCGAAGGCCCGGACATGGATATTCATGCGAAGCATCGTACATGTATGCGGCGTCGGGGGCCGGTATCGTGCCGGAATGCTCACCGTGACCTCCGTGAATGTAAACGGACTCCGCGCCGCCGCCAAGAAGGGCTTCGTCGAGTGGCTGGCGCAGACCGACGCCGACGTGATCTGCCTCCAGGAGGTGCGCGCCGAGCCCGAGCAGCTGCCCGCGGACGTCCGGGACCCCGAGGGCTGGCACACCGTCCACGCGCCGGCCGCCGCCAAGGGCCGGGCCGGGGTCTCCCTCTACGCGCGGCGCGCCCCCGAGCGGGTGCAGATCGGTTTCGGCGGCTACGGGCACGCCGGGTGCGAGGAGTTCGACACGAGCGGGCGGTACGTCGAGATCGACCTGCCCGGCGTCACGGTCGCGAGCCTCTACCTGCCCTCCGGCGAGGTCGGCACCGAGCGGCAGGACGAGAAGGAGCGCTTCATGGGCGCCTTCCTGCCCTACCTCGTCGGACTGAAGGCGCGCGCCGCCGCCGAGGGCCGCGAGGTCGTCGTCTGCGGCGACTGGAACATCGCCCACCAGGAGGCCGACCTCAAGAACTGGCGCGCCAACCGCAAGAGCTCCGGCTTCCTCCCCGAGGAGCGCGCGTGGCTGACCCGGGTCTTCGAGGAGGCCGCGTACGTCGACGTCGTACGCGCCCTGCACCCGGACGTCGAGGGCCCGTACTCGTGGTGGTCGTACCGGGGGCGCGCGTTCGACAACGACACCGGCTGGCGCATCGACTACCAGGTCGCGACCCCGGGCCTCGCGGGCCGCGCGGTGAAGGCGTGGGTCGAGCGGGCGGCGACCCACGGCGAGCGGTGGAGCGACCACGCGCCGGTGACGGTGGTGTACGGGCAGTAGGGGCGGGGTAGGGCGAGGGCGGCGCGCCCCTGGCCTGAACCTACCCGGGCGGGGGGCGGGTCACGCCGTGTAACGGCGGTCCGCCCGTGCCTGCGGTCCTCCCGTGCCGCCGGCGGTCCGCCCGTGCCTGCGGCGGTCCGCCTACGCCTCCGGCTCCTCCGGCTTCCGGCGCAGCCGCCGGTCCAGGGCCATCGACAGTTCCGCGTCCACCACCGCGCGCGCCAAGGGCCGCAGTTGGGGCGGTTCCGGGTCCGTTTCCGCGCCGTACTCCTGGAGCACCGACACGAACAGGTCCGCCAGCGCCTCCGCGTGCGCGCGGACGTGGCGGCCCGTCGAGAGCACCGTGGCGAGCGGCACCCCTTCCCGGACCAGCTCCGCCGAGACGTCCAGCAGGCGGCGGCTGATGTGGACGATCTCCTCGCCGTCCGTCCCCAGGTAGCCCAGCTCCATCGCCAGCGCCAGGTTCTCCGGCGTGGACTCGCCCTCGAAGTAGTCCGCCAGCTGCTCGGGCGTCAGGCGGACCGGGGTCTCCTCGGACGGTTCGCCCAGGCCCAGCACCTCCGCGACATCGCGGCCGCTCTCGAACGTACGGGCGAGATCGGCGATGCCGGTCAGGGTGTGGCCGCGCTCCAGGAGGCCGGTGATCGTGCGCAGGCGGGCCAGGTGGTGGTCGTCGTACCAGGCGATGCGGCCTTCGCGGCGTGGTGGCGAGATCAGGCCGCGCTCACGGTAGAAGCGCACGGTCCGCACGGGGATGCCGGCCTCCCTGGCCAGCTCCTCCATGCGGTACTCGCGGTGCTCGGGTCCTTCTGCCACCCCCGCACCCTATCCGCCTCCCCGGCGAGAAGAACGTGTACGAGCCGCAAGTTGTACCGCCGGTAACTTTCGCTGCTCGCCCCCTACCCATCGGTACTCCACTGCTCTACCCTCCCAACCATGCCAGTGATTGCTGGCAGAGTCGTGTGACGTACCGCGGGAGGCGGCAGCATGGCCCAGCACGAGCATGTACGCGTGGCGGTGATCGGATCCGGATTCGGGGGCCTCGGCGCCGCGGTCCGGCTGCGGCGCGAAGGCATCACCGATTTCGTGATCCTGGAACGGGCCGGTTCCGTCGGCGGCACCTGGCGCGACAACAGCTACCCGGGCTGCGCCTGCGACGTACCGTCCCACCTCTACTCCTTCTCGTTCGCCCCCAACCCCGAGTGGCCGCGCACCTTCTCCGGGCAGGAGCACATCCGCGCCTACCTGGAGCACGTGGCCGACACCTTCGGGCTCCGCGCCCATCTGCGCCTCGACCACGAGGTGAAGCAGATGCGCTGGGACAACGACGAGCTGCACTGGGTCATCGACAGCGCCAACGGCAACACCGTCGTCGCGGACGTCGTCGTCTCCGCGACCGGACCGCTCTCCGACCCGAAGACGCCCGACATCCCCGGGCTCGCCGACTTCCCCGGCAAGGTCTTCCACTCCGCCCGCTGGGACCACGACGCCGACCTCACCGGCAAGCGCGTCGCGATGATCGGCACCGGCGCCTCCGCCATCCAGATCGTGCCCGCGATCCAGCCGAAGGCGGGCAGGCTGACGCTCTTCCAGCGCACCCCGCCCTGGGTCATGCCCCGCATGGACCGGAAGATCAGCGGCGCCGAGCAGTGGCTCCACCGCGCTCTGCCCGCCACCGGCGCCGCCCGCCGCGGACTCCTCTGGGGCATCCGGGAGTTGCAGGTCAGCGCCTTCACCAAGCACCCCGACCAGCTCGGCCTGGTCGAGCGCATCGCGAAGTCCAACATGGCCCGCGCCATCAAGGACCCGGCCCTCCGCGCCAAGCTGACCCCCTCCTACCGCATCGGCTGCAAGCGCATCCTGCTGTCGAGCACGTACTACCCCGCCCTGGCCCAGCCCAATGTCGACGTCGTCGCCTCCGGCCTCGCCGAGGTCCGCGGCTCCACGGTCGTCGCCTCCGACGGTACGGAGGCCGAGGTCGACGCGATCATCTTCGGCACCGGATTCCACGTCACCGACATGCCGATCGCCGAACGCGTCGTCGGCGCCGACGGGATCACGCTCACCGAGTCCTGGAAGGACGGCATGCAGGCGCTGCGCGGCGCCAGCGCGGCCGGCTTCCCCAACTGGATGACGATCATCGGCCCCAACACCGGGCTCGGGAACTCCTCGATGATCCTCATGATCGAGTCCCAGCTGAACTACATGGCCGACTACCTGCGCCAGTTGGACCTGCTCGGCGGCAAGGCGGCCCTCGACGCCCGCCCCTCCGCCGTCAACACCTGGAACCGCCGCGTCCAGGACCGCATGAAGCGCACCGTCTGGAACACCGGCGGCTGCAACAGCTGGTACCTGGACGCCAACGGCCGCAACACCACCGTCTGGCCCGGCACCACCGCGGAGTTCCGCAAGGCCACCCGGACCGTCGACCTGTCCGAGTACCAGGTCCTGCGCCCGCCCGTCCCCGCCCAGCGCACGTCCGGCGACACCGTCTCCGAGGAGGCCGTCCGATGAGCCGCCCCCTGCCCGTCGCCGGCCGCCGCCCCGTCGCGGCCCGCGAACTCCTCGCCGTCTCCGCCGACGGCTCCCGGATACACGTCGAGATCCACGGCCAGGAGGGCGCGCCCGCCGTCGTCCTCTCCCACGGCTGGACCTGCAACACCAGCTTCTGGGACGCCCAGATACGGGACCTCGCCGTCGACCACCGCGTCATCGCCTACGACCAGCGCGGCCACGGCACCTCGCCCGCCGCCGCCCGCGACGGCTACACCACCGACGCCCTCGCCGACGACCTCGAAGCCGTCCTCGCCGCGACCCTCGCCCCCGGCGAGAAGGCCGTCCTCGCCGGGCACTCCATGGGCGGCATGACCATCATGTCCGCCTCCCGCCGCCCGAAGCTGCGCGAGCACGCCGCCGCCGTCCTGCTGTGCAGTACCGGCAGCTCCCGGCTCCTCGCCGAGTCGCTGGTCGTCCCCATGCGCGCCGGAGCCGTACGCACCCGCCTCACCCGCGCCATCCTCGGCGCGCGCGCCCCCCTCGGACCGGTCACACCGCTTTCACGACGGATACTGAAGTACGGGACGATGGGCGCCGGTTCGGCCCCCGACCGGGTCGACACCTGCGCCCGCATCGTGCACGCCTGCCCCCGCATACCCCGGGTCTCCTGGGGCCACGTCCTCGCGGAGCTCGATCTCGACGAGGGCGTACGGGAGTTGCGCGTGCCCACCGCGATCGTCGCGGGTACGGAGGACCGGCTCACGCCGCCCGTCCACGCCCGAGCCATCGCGGCGGCCCTGCCCGACTGCCTCGGCCTCACCGAGTTGACGGGCATGGGGCACATGACGCCCGTGGAGGCGCCGGAGGTGGTCACGGCGAAGATACGGGAGCTGGTGACCGCCTACCTTCCGGGCGGCCCGGACCGGGACGCGCGGGGAACCGCAGACATCGAGGGCAAGGAGGAGGTCGCATGAGCGGCACGGGAAATCTCGAAGGACAGGTCGTCGTCGTCACCGGCGCGGCACGCGGCGTCGGCGAACTCCTCGCCCGCAAGCTCTCCGCCCGGGGCGCGATCCTCGCCCTCGTCGGCCTCGAACCCGACGAGCTGAAGAAGGTCTCCGCCCGCCTCCACGGCGAGAGCGACCACTGGCACGCCGACGTCACCGACCACGAGGCGATGTCCCAGGTCGCGAGGGAGGTCAAGGCCCGCTTCGGCAAGGTGGACATCGTCGTGGCCAACGCGGGTGTCGCCACCGGCGGCCCCCTCGTCGACTCCGACCCGGTCGCCTGGCGCCGCGTCATCGAGGTCAACCTCATCGGCGGCGCGGTGACGGCTCGCGCGTTCCTGCCCGTCCTCATGGAGAGCCGGGGCTACTTCCTCCAGATCGCCTCCCTCGCCGCGATGACCCCGGCCCCGATGATGAGCGCCTACTGCGCCTCCAAGTCCGGGGTCGAGGCGTTCGCGCACAGCCTGCGCGGCGAAGTCGGCTACAAGGGCGTGAAGGTGGGCGTCGGCTACCTCTCCTGGACCGACACCGACATGGTGCGCGGCGCCGACGAGGACGACGTCATGCGCGACCTCCGCAAGCGCCTCCCGTGGCCCACGAACCGCACGTACCCGCTCGGCCCCGCCGTCGACCGCATCGTCGCCGGGATCGAGCGCCGCTCCGCCCATGTCTACGCCCAGTGGTGGCTGCGCGGCATGCAGTCCGTACGCGGCTACCTGCCGACCCTCATCGGCGTCGTCGGCCAGCGCGAGATGCGCCGCTTCGGCCCGCGCATGGAGGGCAGGAGCCGGGGTCTCGTCGGTGCCGGAGGCGCCGCTGACCAGGACGAACGCGCTTCGCGTACGCAGCGTGAATGATCGACATGCGGAGCGTGGTCGGCCGTGTGAATCTGGTCGAGGCCCCACCGGGGCCGTACCCCACGCACCCACATAGGAGTGAACAGCATGGGCATCGCCGACCAGTTCAAGGACAAGGCCAAGGACCTCGCGGGCCAGGCGCAGGACCAGACGCAGGACCGCCAGCGCAAGGGCCAGGGCCAGGGCCGCGACCGCGCCAAGGACGCGACCCAGCAGGGCCGCGACCGCGCGAAGGGCGCCGCCCAGCGCGCCCAGAACGAGGCCGGCGAGCGCTTCGACCGCTAACGGCCGTGCGGTGACGCCGAGGGGCGCGTCCGGATTCTTCCGGGCGCGCCCCTTCCGCTGTCCGAGAAGCCGTCCCGGCGGGCCCCGACGGCCGCCGTCGCTCCACCCTCAGCCGGGGAGGACGTCACCCTGCAAACCCCTCTCGGGTCACCCCGCTCTGCCCTCGCGGGCCTGGAATCCCGCTCCGCCGACCGTGTATCCACGAAGAGTCGCCATTCTCAGTTGCTGCGGAGCGGGCCTTGAGTGATCACGAGAACCTGACGAAGTCCACCGGCCCCCGCCGGGCACCGGCCGCGCAGCATGCGGGCGCGCCGCACGCCCAGCACGAGGGGCTGTGGGCCCTCCAGGCCAAGCACGGGAACGCCGCCATCGTCCAGATGCTCCGAGAAGCCGGCCATCCTGCGGTCCAGCCGCGGCCCGAGCGACACCGGCACGGTTCCGGCTGCGGCCACCGGGACGCTCGGCAGGCCGAAACCACGGATACCGCGCCCGTGCAGCGCTCCACCGTCCACGACGTGCTCCGAACCCCCGGCAGGGCCATGGACGACGCGACCCGCACCGACATGGAGGCCCGGCTGGGCGCGGACTTCTCGGACGTACGCATCCACGACGGTTCCGCGGCCGCGGCCTCGGCGGCCGAGGTCGGTGCCCGCGCCTACACGTCCGGCAACCATGTCGTCATCGGCGCCGGCGGCACCGACCGGCACACCCTCGCCCACGAGTTGACCCACGTCATCCAGCAACGCCAGGGGCCCGTCGCCGGCACCGACAACGGCACCGGGCTCAAGGTCTCCGACCCGGCGGACCGCTTCGAGCGCGAGGCGGAAGCCAACGCGAAGCGCGCGCTTGCGACGACGCCTCCGGCCCACGCCCCCGCAGGCACGCCGGCGGGGTCCGGGCAGGACGCGCCCCCGGTCCACGGCCGGCCCCACCTGCAACGCACCAAGACGAAGGAAGTGCCGGCCGCGGCGACGAAGCGGGCCATGGACAAGATGACGGCGGACTGGACGCAGATGCCCTATGCCGGCGGGAAATGGCCCGACACCGTCGAGAACAGTCCGAAGCGCCGTATGGACGCCGATGAGCAGGCCCTGCGCCACGTGGCGCGGCAGTTCTTCAACAGCGGAAAGGCCTACATCGCGGAGGACGGGAACCAGGAGACCCAGGTCATGCACGTCGGCGGCGGGATTCTTGTCGCCTGCAACGACAACGGCACGTCTGCCGAGATCCTGAAGACCCTCCAGACGCGAACGCTCGCCGATGTCATGCGGGACTCGCACGGGGCGGGAAACGACGCAAGAGCCCAGAGGTCGGCGGACTACATGACCAACCTCGGTGAGGGGAACGGCAAGGAAGGCGCGGTCAACACCTTCATGACCACTGCCATGGCCGTGCAGGACGGCGTATTGGCTGCACAGACGGCGACGGAGGCCGCGGCGACGATCGGGGGCGGGCACATGGACGGGAAGATCGTCTTCATCCATTCCGGCTTCGAAGAACTCCACGCGGAGCAGAAGCTGGTGCTGGCCCTGCTTCAGTCCGGCTCGACCGGTGCGGCGACGATCGTCGGCAAGAAGAGGCCGTGCACCTCGTGCTTCCTCTCCTTGTCGATCGCGAAACACAAGAAGCTCCCCCAGCTGACCTTTCAGACGAAACCCGGCGGCTACTGGACAACCGCGAACCCCGGACTCACGAAGATCGGCAACGCGGCAGGGGTCAAGGACGAGAAGGAGCTCGACGAGCTGATCCAGAAGTACAAGCCGGCGACTGTCCACCGCACCGGCCCGGACGGCAACCAGCAGTACGGGACCGACTCCGAGGCGTCCGACGTCGAGATGGCCGGGTAGGGCCTCAGCGGTGCTCCGCAGCGGCCTTGACCGAGTCGATGAACGGCGCCCAGGCGGCGGCGTTGACGACGAGCGCGGGACCGTCGGGGCGCTTGGAGTCACGGACGGGGACGAGGCCGGGGTGGCCGTCGGCGACTTCGAGGCAGTCCCCGCCGCTGCTGTTGCTGTAGCTGCTCTTACGCCAGGTCGCGGCGGACAAGTCGTGCTGGATGCGCACCATTTCGGTATTCCTCTGCCGCAGCCTTGATCATGGCCAGGGACGCCTCCAGCGGCGAGGCGACGGCCCTCAGGAGATCGTACGATCTCCGGTACTGCTTCACGAGGCCCGGATCGTCGACGGTCTGGCCGTGGTGCTGGCCCTCCATGTAGACGAGCGGTGGGGCGTCAGTGAAGTCCAGCACCAGGATGTTGCTCTGCATGAGCGTGTGTGGACCGGAGTTCCACGGAATGATCTGTACAAAGATCCGGCCGCGCGTGACGAGAGCGGCAATGTGGTCGAGCTGTTCGGCCATCTGCTGCGGCGGCAGGATGGCGTGCCACAGCAGGGCCTCGGGAAGGATCAACCAGTACTCGGGGGTGTGGGGGCTGTCCTCAAAGATCTGTGCCCGTGCCAGCCGCGCCTTGACCTTCTCTTCGGTCTCCTCCGGGAGCTCCCGCAACCGTTCGACGCCGATCACGGTGCGCGCATACGCCTCTGTCTGAAGCAGCCCAGGAATGACGGTGGGCGACCACTGCTCGATCGTCAGCGCCTGCCTCTCCGCCTCCAGCACGCGCGCGAAATACTCCGCGTGGCCCTTGCGGCGGGCCTCCTGTACGTCTTTACAACGCCGGACGAAGAAGTCCGTGCCCAGCTTGTGGTCCACGTGCGCCGCGAGGTCCGGCGGCATGCCACGGCCGCCGTGCTCGATCGCGCTGAGCATGGCGATTCCGTAGTAGCTGCCCTCCGCCAGCTTCTCCAGGGTCAGGCCCGCCGCCTCCCTCTGGTACCGCAGCTCCTTCCCGTAGAACTGCGGCACCCCCGCCGAACCGTCGATCTCCTTGGCCACCGCCGACCGCCTTTCACACCTCGCTCTGTGGAGCGGAATCGGCTTCCACCGTAGAGGTCCATGCGGCAGCGTGTGAGGTGTTCGTCACAGCAAGCAACCGAAAGGTGGGCGGCCCTCATGGACCACGCTCCGTACGACATCGGCCCGGAGATCGACGCATTGCGCGCGGCGCTCAAGGCGAACGGCATCACGCTGCCGTCACTCGGAGTTGACCCGCTGACGCTCGCGGGATGGCCGAGCCGGCCGCCGCTCGTCGCGCTGGGTAACTGCAACACGGAGACCGCGCGCCAGCTGGCCGAGGCGCTGCACAGGGCGGCCGGGGGATGAACGGGCTGCCGCTGACATGGGAGTTCCTGGCGGTCCCGCAGGCCGTGCCGGAGGTACGGCAGATACTGCGGGAGCGGTTCGAGGGCGAGGACGCGAGCGATCTCGTGCTGTGTGTCAGCGAGTTGCTGGCGAACGTGATCACTCACGTGGGGGAGCGCACGCCGGTGGCGCTACGGGTGAGTGCGACGCCCTCGGGGCGCGTACGGGTGGCCGTGAGCGATCCCGCGGCGGCGGTGTGGCCCGCCCTCCGGGACACCGGCCCGGAGGGCACGTCGGGCCGGGGCCTCCAGCTGCTGGACGCGCTGGCCCTGCGGTGGGGCGTGGAGCAGGCCCCGTACCGGAAGACGGTGTGGTGCGAACTGCGGGTGCCGGAGCGGCGGGTGGGAGGCCGGCCTGACAGGGGAGGGGCAGCACCGTCATACCAAGGCTGTGGCTGACCACGTCGGGCGAGCCGCGGAACCCCCGCCAGGCGTCGAGACGGCTGCCGGCTTCGGATCTCTGGAGCTTTACCATGCGGCGATGTCAGACTTCATGGAGCAACTTCCCGCCCTCCTCGGGGTGATGCTCGGAGCCCTCGGCTCGTACGTGGTGGTCATGCGCGGCGATCGGGCGAGGTTCCGTCGGGAGCACGCGGCCCGACGGCAGGAGCAACAGCTGGCGGCCTACACCGACTACGCGCTGACGCTGAAGAAGACCGTCACTCTCCATCGTCGCGTTGCGGCGCATCTCGGCCACGACAGTTATCCCCACCCTCTGCCCGCCGCGGAGGCAGCTCCCCTGCTGCTCGACGCCGCGGACTCCCGGTCCGTAGCCGGAGAAGGGCTGCTGATGCTCGGCTCTCCGGACGTTGTGGAGGCTGCGCACAGGTGGGCGCTCACCGTGAGGGAGGTCGCCGACCTTCTGCGTGGGCCTGCCTGTACCGCTGACACATGGCAGGCGCAGATCGAGAAGCAGCGAATGGCTCGGGAGAAGTACTACACGGCGATCCGGCACGACATGGGACTGCCGCCCGGCCACTCCGGCCGGTGGCACTAGAAGCTGTCGTACGTCGGCCTGCCCTTCGGGCGGTAGACGGCCAGGACCGTGCCGCCCTTCGTCCCCGTGACGCTGACCGGCTCCAGCGCCGTCGGGACCGCGCCGTCCGCGAAGAGGCGTTTGCCGGTGCCGAGGATCACCGGGTGGATGGTGAGGCGGTACTCGTCCACCAGGTCCTCGCGCATCAGGGTCTGGGCGAGGTCGCCGCTGCCGACGACGTTGATGTTGCGGCCCTCCGTCGCCTTGAGGCGGCGTACGGCTTCGGCGGTGTCGCCGGTCAGGAGGGTGGAGTTCCGCCAGTCCACGGAGGACAGGGTGCGGGACGCCACGTACTTGTGCATGGAGTTCATCCGCTCGGTGAACGGGTCGTCCGGGTCGGCGGTCGGCCAGTACGAGGCGAAGATGTCGTACGTCTTGCGGCCGAGGAGCATCGCGTCGGTGTCCTCGTACCAGCCGGCGATCGCCTCGCCGACGCCCTCGTCGAACGTGGGCTTCTGCCAGCCGCCGTGCGCGAAGCCGCTCTCGGGGTCCTCGTCGGGGCCGCCGGGGGCCTGCATCACGCCGTCGAGCGTCAGGAACGTGGAAACGATGATCTTGCGCATGGGGTGCGCTCCTTCCGTCCAAGGGTAGACGTCGGGGGCGCCGGAAACTCATCGGCGGGGGTGCCCGGCGTCGGCGTCACCGCACCGGGAAGCCGAACGCGTACTCCTGCTCCCGCAGCCACGGAAGGATCCGGCCGAGCGCGGCCAGGGTCTGGGAGCGGTCGCCGCCCGCGTCGTGGAACAGGACGGTCGGGCCGTTGGCGATCTCGCTCTTGACGGTGGCCACGATGGCGTCCGTGCCGGGGTGCTCGAAGTCCTTGGTGTCGACGTTCCAGCCCAGCGGCCGCATCCCGTGCGAGGCGGCGAGCTTCCGGCTGTACGGAGTGAACGCGCCGCCCGGAGCGCGGTAGTACTGCGGGTGGACGCCGCCCGACGCCTTGGTGATCATCCGTTCGGCGTCGAGGATCTCCTTGGCCTGGTACGCCTCGGACTTCTTGTCCATGGTGACGTCGTGCGAGACGGTGTGATCGCACAGGCGGTGACCGGCCGCCACGACGGCCTTGACCAGGTCGGGGTACGCCTGGGCCTGCGTGCCGACCATGCAGAACGTGGCCTTGACCCCGTTCTCCTTGAGGAGCTGGAGCACCTGGGGCGTCCAGGTGGGGTCCGGGCCGTCGTCGATGGTGATGTTGACGCCCTTGGGGCCCTTGTCCGACGCGTGGGCGATGTCCTCCGCGACCTTCTCGGTCACGGACCCCTCATGGTGCGCGGCGGAGGGCGATGCGACGGCCGCCGGGCGCTTCCCGTCCGTGGTGCCGGCCTGCGCGGTCCACACCGAGGTGGCCGCGGCCAGCGCCGTGACCCCGAGCGCCGCCGCGATGAGCCTGCTGTGCCACGTCCGCTCCCTGTGCTTCGCCATGTCCGCCCCGCCCCTTTGCCGCCGCTGCTGCCGTGTCCGCCCTGCTCCTACGAGGACAGGCGGATGCGCTCGGCGGCTGCCTCTGTTACCGATCGCGGACACTTCTGCGGAAGACCGGCGACAAAGGAAAGGGCCTCCCCATCCGGCGCCCGTGGTGGCAGAGTCGGTACGCATGATCGAAGACGCAGCGAAAGACCGTCTCCACCGCAACATGCGCAACGCGCGCGAAGCCGTGGTCTGGAAGCTCGACGGGCTCGGGGAGTACGACATCCGGCGGCCGTTGACCTGGACCGGGACCAATCTGCTGGGGCTCGTCAAGCACCTGTCGTTCTGGGAGGCCCGGTACTTCGGGGACGTCTTCGGGCGGCCGTTCCCCGAGCCGCTTCCCCGGTGGGACGACAACGAACCGGGCAGCCGGGACATGTGGGCCACCGAGGAGGAGACCCGGGACGAGATCGTCGGCCTGTACCGGCGCGTGTGGGCGCACACGGACGCGACGATCGCCGCGCTGCCGCTCGACGCGCCCGGCCGGGTGGAGTGGTGGCGGCAGCCCGAGGTGCGGCTGTTCGACGTCATGGTGCACATGCACGGCGAGACCGCCCGCCACGCGGGCCACGCCGACATCCTCCGCGAGCAGCTCGACCACGCGACGGGTACGAGAGCCGAGCTCGCCCCATCGCGGCAGGACGCGGCGTACTGGGAGGCGCACCGCGCCAAGGTCGAACGCGCGGCGAAGGCGGCAGCCGGGGGCGCGTAGCGCCCGGTGCGGCGGTGGGGCAGCGGGCGATGTGCGCCCCGCCCTCCCGCCCGGTGCGGCAGCACTCCGTGCCGTACCGGGCGGGAGGCCGCCCGGCGGCAGCCGCCGCCGAAGGCGCGCAACGCTCAGCGGGCCCGCCTGCGCAGCGCCTTCACCTCGCGGTCCGCCTCCCAGGCGTCCGCCACCGGGCCCAGGTGGCCGAGCTTGTCCGGGTTGATCACCGAGCGGACCGTCTGGATCCGCCCGTCCAGCACCTCCAGGGACAGGATGTGGAGCACGCCGCCGTCGCGCACCCGGAACAGCGCGCCCGGGCGGCCGTTGACCTCGCGGGGCTCGCAGGTGATGCCCGCCTCGGCCATGAGGGGGTAGACCGTGGCGAGCAGCCGGGCCGCGTTCTCCGCGCCCACGACGGTCCTGGCCAGCTGCGGGGCCTTGCCGCCGCCGTCGCCGACGAGCTGGACGTCGGCGGAGAGCAGGCTCCGCAGCCCCTCCACGTCGCCCCGGGACAGCGCGTCGAAGAACCGGCCCGCCAGCTCGCGCTGCTCCGCGCGGTCCGCCTCGAACCGGGGCCGGCCCTCGCGCATGTGCCGGCGGGCCCGCGCGAGCAGCTGGCGGCAGGCCGCCTCGGACCGGCCCACCGCCGCCGCGATGTCGTCGTAGCCGAAGGCGAAGACCTCCCGCAGTACGAACACCGATCGCTCCAGCGGACTCAGCCGTTCCAGGAGGAGCAGCGACGCCATCGACACCGAGTCCGCCAGCTCGGCGGCGCGCGCCGGGTCCGCGTACGGGTCGTCCAGCAGCGGCTCGGGCAGCCACGGGCCGACGTACTCCTCCCGGCGCGCCCGGGCCGACCGCAGCACGTCGATGGCGATCCGGGTCACCGTGGTGGAGAGGAACGCCTTCACCGACTCCGGCCGGGTGGCCGAGGCGTCGTACCGGAGCCAGCTCTCCTGGACGGCGTCCTCCGCCTCGGCGACACTGCCCAGAATGCGGTACGCGATCGAGAACAGCAGCCCCCGCAGCTCCTCGAACTCCTCGGCCTTGCCCATGCGCGTTCCTCTCCCTCGCCGCTACCGCTCAGTGGAACTGTCCGGGCTCGTAGTCGCCCGCCGGTCGCTGCGTGATGATGTTCAGCCGGTTCACCGCGTTCATGAACGAGACCAGCATGACGAGCGCGGTCAGCTGCTCCTCGTCGTACAGCTCGGCGGCCCTCGCCCAGGTCTCGTCGTCCACCCCGGTTCCGGCGTCGGCCGTACGCGTGCCCTGCTCGGCGAGGGCGAGGGCCGCGCGCTCGGCCTCGGTGAACACGGTCGCCTCCCGCCAGGCCACGACGAGATTCAGCCGCACCGCGCTCTCCCCGGCGGCGACGGCGTCCTTGGTGTGCATGTCGATGCAGGCCGCGCAGCCGTTGATCTGGCTGACGCGAAGGGCGACGAGCTCCTGTGTGGCGGCGGGCAGCGGCAGGTCCTTCACCTCCCGGCCGCACGCCATGAAGTACTTGAGCGCCTTGCCGGCAACGGGGTTCGTGAAGTAGTCGAGCCGTGCGTTCATGGTGTGCTCCTCGGGTCAGCGGGTGCGTTCATACCCGGGACGAGACAGCGGGCCCGGCTGTGACACGGGGGGTGCGCGGTGTGACGCGGGTCTCCCGGGCTACGCCTGCCGTACGCGTACGGCCTCGGCCGCCCAGTCGAGCGCGGGCGCCAGGCTCTCGGGGGCGGGCCAGCCGTTGATGACCGCGAGCAGCTGGACGTACCGGTCGCGGCGGGGGTCGTTGAACCGCCGGAGCCGGGGGAGGAGCCCGACGGGGAGGCCGTGTTCGGCCGCGATGGCCGCGACGACGGGGTCCGCGTCCGGCGAGGCGGGGTCGAACCCGGCGGCCAGGGCGGGGGCGACGAGATCGCGGACGGCGGCGGTGAAGTCGCGCCGGGGGACGCCGCCTCGGGGCTGCTCGGCCGCGATGTCGCGCAACGCCCGCCGCAGGCCGGCACGGAACTCGGGGTCCTGGGCCAGCGCGGCCCACTCGGCCCAGGCCCGGGCCCGGTCGGGGTCCGACGGGTCGGGCGGCTCGGGCGTCAGGTTGCGGGCGACGCCGTCGAGCGCGAGGCCGTCGAAGACCGCGTGGACGAAGTCGGCGACGAGGCGTCGGCGTTCGTCGTCGGTGAGTCGGGCGAGCTGATGCATGCGATCGGTCTCCTCAGGGGTGAGCCGGCGCTCGGCCACGGCGGCCAGCAGCGCCTGCCGCAGGCGCAGGACGCGGATCTGCGCCTCCAGTGCCTCCACGTGCGCCGCCGCGACGTCGGGCAGCGGAAGCTCCCGGTCGGCCACCTTGCGGATCGTGTCCAGGCCGAGCCCGAGCTCCCGCAGCGTCCGTACGAGAGCGAGGCGCGCGACGGCGTCGGGGCCGTAGCGGCGGTAGCCGGCCGGGGTGCGGGCGGCCGGCGCAACGATCCCGCGATCGGAGTAGTACCTGATCGTCTTCACACTGAGCCCGGTCCGCCGGGCCAGTTCCCCGATCGAGTGGAGCGCGTCGCCGTCCATGGGGCCAGCTTGGGGTCTCCCGCCGGGGGAGACGCAAGTGGCGGCGACGGATGGCGGGAAGCCGTCCTGGGGCCCCCCTCGACGCCGCGGCGGCCCGGCTCGCCGAGGGCGAAGGCCCGCACGCGGCGGCGCTCGCGCCGGCGGACCGTACGGAGCCGGCGGCGGCAGAGGTGGGGCAACTCGCCTCGCTGCCGGGAGCGTCGGCACGTTTTCGCAGCGGATGGGAACGGCACCCGGCCTTTCGTACTCTCCTCGGGCAGCACCGTGCACCGCTCGGCCGACCCGAGGAGTACCGCATGAACCGGCACCTTCCCGTTCTCGCCGCCGCCGCGGCCGTCCTCCTCGCCGCCGGGTGCAGCGGGGCCGAACACGCGCCGCGGAAGGGCGCCGGGGACCCGGCCCCGTCGCGCGCTGCCGGACTCGAACTCCCCGCCCATGCGGCCGTGCTGGTCCCCGAGACGTCCGGTTCCGGCGATTTCGAACTCGCGCGCTTCTTCACGCCCCGGGAAGGCGTCTACACCGTGTACGCCCGCTGCACGGGCAAGGGCCGGGTGACGGTGGTCGACGCCGGCCGGCCCGACGCCGACCCCAGCCGCATCGCCTGCGACCAGGTCGCCACCGTGGGCCGGGTCTACAGCGAGGCGGAGGCGGAGGCGCTCAGTATGCGGGTCCAGGGCGGGAAGGCCACGTGGACGGTGGCGGTCGTCGCCGGTGCGCATGAGGCGTGAAGCCCTGGGGCCCGGGCGGGGCGTACGCCAACTCGCCTGACACCATGCGCCCATGACCACCCAGGACATACAGACCCGGGGCGAGGCGCTGGTCGCCGCCGCTCTGGCCAAGGATGCCAAGGACGCCCACCGGCACACGGACTTCTTCGTGTTCGGGAGACACGTCGACGAGGGCATCCCCTACTGGGAGCGGGCCGTCGAGGCCGGGGACATCTGGTCGCACTACACCCTCGCCCGGTACCGGAAGATCCGGGGCGACCGGGCGGCGGCGGACGCGCTCTACCGGGAGTGGGCGGAGTTCGACGGGGGGTGCGCGTACGGGCTCGGGGTGCTGCTGCGGGAGGACGGGAAGACCGGGGAAGCCGCCGAGTGGTTCCGGCAGGGATGGGAGAACGGGCGGCACCTCGACTGCAAGATCGAGCTGGGCAGGCTCATGGCCGCCGAGGGGCGGTGCGCGGAGGCGTCCGCGTTCCTGATGAGCGATGTCGAGCTGGGGGACATCGCCGTCTACCGCTGGTCCCGGCTCTTCGACTCGTTCGAGGAGGTCTTCGACCGGGTCGCCGAGGCGCTGGAGGCCGCCGAGGCCGACGAGGACGGCCCGGCCGCCCTGGCAGCGGTGCGGGAACTCTTCGAGCTGGATCAGCACTTCGCGGACTACCCGGGGCTCGCCCCCCGCGCCGACGCGCTCTACCGCCGGGGCTCCGCGCTCAGCCCCGAGGCGGGCATGTACTACGCGATGTTCCTCACCGAGACCGGTGACGAGGAGGCCTGGTCCGAGGCCGTCGAGCTGCTGCTCCGGGCCCGCGAGGCAGGGGTCCCGCAGGCCGCCGCGCTGCTCGGCAACACGTGCGAGCAGCGCGGCGAGATGGCGGAGGCCGAGCGCGCCCACCGCCTCGCCGTCGAGGCGGGCGAGGAGGCGCCCCAGTGGAACCTCGGGATGCTGTGCCTGCGGCTCGGCCGGTACGACGAGGCCGAACGCTGGTTCGGGGAGTTCGGCGAGGACGACAAGGACGCCGTGCAGCAGCTCGCCCGGATCGCCGCGCTCCGAGCGGGCGGCCCTCGCGCCGCCGACGAGCCCGACTACCGACAACTGCCCGTCCTGCGCGAGCGGGCCGAGGCCGGTGACGCCGAGGCCGGGTACGCGTACGCCGACATGCTCAACGACTGGGGCGGCAAGAACGCCCGCTACCTGATCCCCTGGATCGAGCCCGCCGCCCGCGCCGGCAACCCGGACGCGGCCTACGACCTGGCGCAGCTGTGCGCGAAGCTGCGCCGCTTCACCGACCGCGACACGTGGCACCGGGTGGCCGCCGAGGGCGGTGACCACCACTCCTGCCACCACATGGGCTGGCTCTCCGACCACCACCGGGACTACCAGGAGGCCGAGCGCTGGTACGTCCGCGCCGCCGGTCTCGGCTCCCGCCTGGACTCCATGATCGCGGGCAGGCTGATGGTCCAGCGCAAGGCGTACGCGCAGGCCGAGCCGTACCTCCGCCGGGCCTGGGAGGAGGGCGACGACAGCGACAAGTTCCGCACGGAGACCGCCGGGTACTACGGAGTGGCCCTGCGCCACCTGGGCCGCCTGGCCGAGGCCATGAACCTCCTGACGCTCGCCGCCGACCGATGGCGGGAGGATGTGCTGCCTCTCTACGACCCGGACGACCTGGACCTCCGCGCCCGGATGATCCGGCCGGCGGAGGAGCTGGAGGCGCTGGACGAGCAGCTGGACGCGCAGCTGGACGCGGAGCTGGAGGAGGACGACGAGGAGTGACCCCGCCCCCTACCTCGGCGGCAGCGGGGGCCGCCTGAGGTCCGGAACCGTGTCGTACGTGGGCGGGGTCGCCGCAGGATGCGCCGCCAGCAGGTCCAGGGCGGTGCGGACCGCGTCGTCCAGGACCGCGTAGCGGCCCTCCGCCCAGTCCAGCGGGGTGCGCAGCGCCTCCAGGTCCGGTTCGACGCCGTGGTTCTCGACGGACCAGCCGTACGTGTCGAACCAGGCCGCGTTCATCGGCACCGTGATCACCGTGCCGTCGCCCAGGCGGTGGCGGCCGGTCATGCCGACGACGCCGCCCCAGGTGCGCTGGCCGACGACCGGGCCCAGCTTCAGCAGGCGGAACGCGGCGGTGATCATGTCGCCGTCGGAGGAGGTCGCCTCGTCGGCCAGGGCGACGACCGGGCCCCGGGGGGCGTTGGAGGCGTAGGACACCGGCTGGGCGTTGCGGGTCAGGTCCCAGCCCAGGATGGTACGGGTGAGCTTCTCCACGACCAGCTCGCTGATGTGGCCGCCGGCGTTGCCGCGTACGTCCACGATGAGCGCGGGGCGGGACACCTCCATGCGCAGGTCGCGGTTGAACTGGGCCCAGCCGGAGCCGCCCATGTCGGGGATGTGGAGGTAGCCGCACCGCCCCCCGCTCAGCTCCCGGACCACCTCGCGGCGCTTGGCGACCCAGTCCTGATAGCGCAGGGGGCGTTCGTCGACGAGGGGCACGACCGCGATGCGGCGCGGGCGGCCGCCGCCCTCCGCCTGCCGGAAGGTCAGCTCGACCGTCGTGCCGCCCGCCGCCGCCAGCAGCGGATACGGCCCGGCGACCGGGTCCACCGGACGGCCGTCCACATGGGTCAGCACCGCCCCCTCGCGGATGCCCGTACCGGCCAGCGGGGAACGCGCCTTGGAGTCCGATGAGTCGCCGGGCAGGATGCGCAGCAGGGTCCAGTCCCCGTCCCGGCACGCGAAGTTGGCGCCGAGCAGGCCGATCGCGCGCTGGTAGTGCGGCGGGCCCTCGTTGCGGCGCGCGGGCGCCACGTACGCGTGCGAGGTGCCCAGCTCGCCCAGCACCTCGCGCAGCAGGTCCGCGAACTCGTCCGGCGTGGCGACGCGTTCGACCAGGGGGCGGTACTGGTCCAGGACCGCCGTCCAGTCGATGCCGCACATGTCCGGCTCCCAGAAGTACGAGCGGGTGATGCGGCCCGCCTCGTCGTACGCCTGGCGCCACTCCGCCGCCGGGTCCACCTCGTGCAGGATGCGGCGCAGGTCCAGGTAGACCGTCGAGTCGAGGTCGCCGGGCTCCGTGGCGGGGACCGCGCGCAGCTCGCCGTCGTCCATCACGACCAGCCGGGAGGCGTCGCCGCTGACCTCGAACCAGTCCAGGTGCCCCACGAGTTCGGTCTTCTTCGCCTTGGCGATGCTGAAGTGCTCCAGGGTCGGCCGGCCCGACATGTCCGCCGGGTTGGCGAAGGTCTCGCCGAGCGCCCCGGAGATCGGCCAGCGCAGCCACACCAGCCCGCCGCCGCTGACCGGCGCCAGCGCGGAGTACTTCGAGGCGGAGACCGGGAACGGCGTGACCCGGCTCTCCAGGCCCTCGAACTCCACCGTGACCGTGGACCCCTCCGTCATCCCCGCCTCGGCCGAGTCCACCGGGTCCAGGCCGCCCGCCGCCGGCCGGCCGTCGGGGAGCAGGGCGAAGGGAGACGGGGTCGCCGAGGAGAGCGGGACCAGGTAGGGGCGGCAGCCGAGCGGGAAGGACAGGTCGCCGGTGTGGACGTCGTAGACCGGGTCGAAGCCGCGCCAGGACAGGAACGCCAGATAGCGGCCGTCGCCCGTGAACACCGGGTTCTCGTCCTCGAAGCGGCCGTTGGTGACGTCCACGATCACCGGCTCGCCCGGGCCGCCGATCCGGGCCAGCTTGATCTTGCGCAGCGAGCGGCCGATGCCCGGGTGCGACCAGGTCAGCCAGGCGCCGTCCGGGGAGAACGCCAGGTCGCGGACGGGCCCGTTGACGGACCGGATCAGCTCGGCCGGCTCACCCGTGGACGTCTCCTCGCCGGTGTCCAGGAGCAGCAGGCGGCCGTCGTGCGAGGCGATGGCGAGGCGTTCCCCGTCCGGGTCGGCCACCATCTCCTGGACCCGGCCGATCCGGCCCCAGGCCAGGCGGCGCGTGGGGCGGTCGCCGCTGGCGCGAGGCAGCTGGGCGATCTCGACCGCGTCCTCGCCCTCCGCGTCGGTGACGTAGGCGACCTGCCCCCCGCTGCCCAGCATCTCCGGCAGCCGCACCCGGACGCCCGGGGTGTCCGAGATGGTGCGGGCGGGCCCGTCGCGGTGCGTGAGCCAGTACAGGCTGCCGCGCACCGACACGGCGCTCGCCCGGCCCGTCTCGTCCACGGACACCGCGTCCACATGGCTCGACGCCGGCACCTGGTACGTACGGCGTCCGGCGCGCGGGCCGCCGAGCCGGACCTCCAGCTTCCGGGGCACGGCGTCGGGCGTCTCCAGGTCGTCCACGAGCCACAGCTCGCCCGCGCACTGGTAGACCACGCGGCGCCCGTCGCTCGCCGCGTGCCGGGCGTAGAACGCGTCGTGGTCGGTGTGGCGGCGCAGGTCCGTGCCGTCGGGGCGGCAGGAGTAGAGGTTGCCGACGCCCTCGTGGTCGGAGAGGAACGCGATCCGGCCGCCCACGAACATCGGGGTGTCGAGGTGCCCGCCGATGTCCGGGAGCAGCCGCTCGCCGTGCAGCCACAGCCGGCCCATGGCCCCGCCCCGGTAGCGCTTCCAGGCCGCCGGTTCGTGCGGCGGGGTGCCGGTGAGCAGCAGGGTGCGGCGCTCGCCCCCGGTGTCGGCGACCGCGATGTCGGTGACCGGGCCCCAGGGGAGCTTGCCGCCGGGGCCGCCGTCGGTCGGAACGCTGTAGGCCCAGGAGAAGTAGGAGAACGGCTGGTTGTGCGAGGAGACGGCGAGGATCTGCGCCGCGTCGCCTGGGTCGGGCGTCCAGCCGCAGACCCGGGTGTCGGTGGAGCCCCAGTAGGTGAGCCGGCGGGCCGGTCCGCCGGCGACCGGGGCGAGGTGGATCTCGGGGTCGAGGCTGCGCCATGACGTGTACGCGATCCGGGTCCCGTCGGGCGAGAACCGGGGGTGGCCGACCCTGGTCCGGTCGACGGTGACCCGCCAGGCCCGGCCGGGGCGCTCCCCCTCGTCGGCGAGCGGGGCGACCCAGAGGTCGTCCTCGGCCACGAAGCAGAGCATGTTCTCGTGGAGGTGCGGGAACCGGAGATACGAGACGTCGTCACTCACCCCCCAATGCTTTCCGCGCGAGGGGGGTGCGGCAACTCAGGGGACCCGCGCTCTGTGGCGCGAGCCACAAACGAAACCGTTCCGTTTCGCTCGGCGCGCGAGGTACCGTTCTGCTGTACGAAACGGTTTCGTTCGATGACTCATCGGACAGGAGGTCGAACCATGGCACGCACACGGCTCACGCCCGAGCGTGAGAGCGAGCTGTACGCCGCCGTGCTCGACCTGCTCCGCGAAGTCGGCTACGACGCCCTCACGATGGACGCCGTCGCCGCCCGTACGCATTCCAGCAAGGCCACCCTCTACCGCCAGTGGGGGAGCAAGCCGGCGCTCGTCGTCACGGCCCTCCGGCACAACAAACCCGGCACCCTCGGCGATGTCGACACCGGCTCGCTGCGCGGTGACTTCCATGCCGTACTCAGCCGCAGTGACGACTGTCAGATGGAGAAGGACGCCGCGCTGATGCGGGGTCTGAGCCATGCCGTCCACGACAACCCCGACCTCCTGCAGGCCCTGCGCGAACTGCTCGTCGAACCGGAGATGACCGGTCTCGACACGCTGCTGCGCCGGGCCGTGGACCGGGGAGAGGTGAGCCCGGACAACCCGGCGCTCAGATACGTACCGCACATGCTGGTGGGCGCCGTCGCCACCCGGCAGCTGGTCGAGGACCGCCCCGTCGACCAGGCATTCCTCCTCGACTACGTCGACTCCGTGATCCTCCCCGCTCTCGGCGTCTGACCCCGGGTCCCCGCGCTTTTCCGTACGGCCCCCTCCCCAAGCCCCACCTGACACGCCGCTCTCGTCGTCGGGCTGGTTCCTCACGCCCTTTTCCACTCAACGACCTGACCGGGAGTACGCCCTCGTGGCCACATTCCTCTACAAGCTCGGACGGCTCGCCTTCCGGCGCCGCCGCTATGTCGCCCTGATCTGGGTGGCACTGCTGGCGCTCGCCGGGTTCGGCGCGTCCTCCGCAGCCACCGCGACCTCCAGCTCCTTCTCCATCCCCGGTACGGAGGCCCAGAAGGCCTTCGACCTGCTGGAACAGCGCTTCCCGGCGGCCAGCGCCGACGGCGCCACCGCGCGCATCGTCTTCAAGGCCCCCGAGCACGAGAAGATGACGGGCGCGGCCAACAAGGCCGAGGTCAACAAGATCACCCGGGAGCTGAAGGAAGGCTCCGACCAGATCGCCTCGGTCACCGACCCGTACTCCGGCAACGCCGTCTCCAAGAACGGCTCCACCGCGTACATATCGGTCTCGTACAAGGTCAACTCGATGGAGCTGACCGACACGACCCGGGACGCGCTGGAGGACGCGGGCACCCACGCCCAGAAGAGCGGGATGACCGTGGAGATCGGCGGTGACGCGCTCCAGGTGATGCCGGAGACCGGCGCCACCGAGGTCATCGGCATCGCCCTGGCCGCCGTGGTGCTCGTCATCACCTTCGGCTCGCTCATCGCGGCCGGGCTGCCGCTGCTCACCGCCCTGATCGGGGTCGGCATCGGCGTCTCCACGATCACCGCCCTGGCCAACGTGCTCGACCTGGGCTCCACCACCTCCACGCTCGCGATGATGATCGGCCTCGCCGTCGGCATCGACTACGCGCTGTTCATCGTCTCGCGCTACCGCGCCGAGCTGGCCGAGGGCCGGGAACGCGAGGAGGCGGCGGGCCGGGCGGTCGGCACGGCCGGGTCCGCGGTCGTCTTCGCCGGGCTCACCGTGGTCATCGCCCTCGTCGGCCTGGCCGTCGTCAACATCCCGATGCTCTCCAAGATGGGCTTCGCCGCGGCCGGCACGGTCGCCATCGCCGTGCTCATCGCCCTCACCCTCGTCCCGGCCATGCTGGGCTTCGTGGGCAAGCGCATCGTGGGCCGCAAGGCGCGCAAGGCCGCCGACGCGGCGGACAAGCCCGAGGCGAAGCCGAACATGGGCACCCGCTGGGCCCGGTTCGTGCTGCGCAAGCCGGTCTGGGTGCTGCTCGTCGGCGTCCTCGGCCTCGGTGCCATCGCCGTACCGGCCGCCTCGCTGGAGATGGGCCTGCCGGACGACGGCTCCCAGCCCACCAGCACCACCCAGCGCCGCGCCTACGACCTGCTCTCCGACGGCTTCGGCCCCGGCTTCAACGGACCGCTGCTCGTCGTCGTGGACACCGAGCACAGCGCGGACGGCAAGGCCGCGGCCAAGCAGGTCGGCGACGAGATCGCCGGGATGAAGGGCGTCGTCGCCGTCACCCCGGCCTCGTTCAACAAGGCCGGCGACGCGGCGATGATCACCGTCGTCCCGAAGGACCGCCCCAGCTCCGTCGAGACGGAGAACGTGGTCCACGCGATCCGCGACGCGGGCAAGGACATCAAGTCCGACACCGGCGCCGAGGTGCTGGTCACCGGCTCCACCGCGATGAACATCGACTTCTCGCAGAAGATGAACGACGCGCTGCTGCCCTACCTGGCGCTCGTGGTCGGCCTCGCCTTCCTGCTGCTGATGGTGGTCTTCCGGTCGGTGCTGGTGCCGCTGAAGGCGGCGCTCGGCTTCCTGCTCTCGGTCGTCGCGGCCCTGGGCGCGGTCGTCGCGGTCTTCCAGTGGGGCTGGCTCGGCTCGCTCTTCGGGGTCGAGCAGACCGGTCCGATCATGTCGATGATGCCGATCTTCATGGTGGGCGTGGTCTTCGGCCTCGCGATGGACTACGAGGTCTTCCTCGTCACGCGGATGCGTGAGGCGTACGTCCACGGCGAGAAGCCCGGCCAGGCCATCGTCACCGGCTTCAAGCACGGGGCGCGGGTCGTCACGGCCGCCGCCGTGATCATGATCGCCGTGTTCTCCGGCTTCATCGGCTCCAGCGAGCAGATGATCAAGATGATCGGCTTCTCGCTGGCGATCGCCGTCTTCTTCGACGCGTTCATCGTGCGCATGGCGATCGTGCCCGCCGTCCTGGCGCTGCTCGGCAAGCGCGCCTGGTGGCTGCCGCGCTGGCTGGACCGCGCGCTGCCCAACGTGGACGTCGAGGGCGAGGGCCTGCGCAAGGAGCTGGACGAGCCGGCCGCCGGTGACGGCGGCCCGGAGTCCGGCGGGGAGCGTGAGCTGATCCGCGTGTGACCCGCGCGGACTGAACTCCGGGGCCGCGTCCGAGCGGTGCGCGGCCCCGGGAGCCCGGTTACCTCTGGGGACGGGGGGCCGGGACGGCGAGAGCCCCCGCGCACGGTCGTGCGCGGGGGCTCTCGCCGTACCAGGGAGGTGTGTCGGCAGGCGTCAGGCGCGGGCGGTCTCCGTCTTCGGGGCCTCGCGGTGCGGCGCCTCCTGGTGCCGCGGCGCCTCCTGATGCGTACGGCGCAGGAAGCGGACCAGCGGGGCGCAGTCGAACTGGACGACGTCGACACCGGCCGTGTCGTGCCGCTCCACGACCACCTGGACCCTGCCGCACGGCCATATCCGCCAGCCGTCCTGCTCGACCGGATAGCGCAGCCCGCGCTCCAGGAGTTCGCGCTCGACGGACCACTCCGTGCCGCCCGGGTAGGCGATGCGGACCGCCGCGGGGGAGTCCGCGCTGTCGAACCGCAGCTCGACCGGGACGACGGGCAGGTCGCGGGCGTCGGTGACGAGCCGGGCGCGTGCATGGTCATGGATCACGGAGGACATGGGCCGACTCTCCATCCTGCTTCTGCAACTTTGTTATCTAATGTCCCATATTTTACGTAAAGGGCACTTTGCATGCCCTCGGTAATTGTTGGGGACGCGCTCTTGCGAACGCTTCGCAACAAGGTCCTATCATTGAGAGGTTCACGACCCCGCGCACCCGGCGCAGCAACGCTCGAACGCAGGAAGCGGAGCCTCCCCATGCATGTACCCGACGGATTCATCAACGCACCTGTCTCCGCCGTCACAGGCGTCGTGGCCGCCGGTGCCGTGGCCGTCAGCCTCAGGGGGGCCCGGCGTGAGCTGAACGAGCGGACCGCGCCGCTGGCCGGGCTCGTCGCCGCCTTCATCTTCGCTGTGCAGATGCTGAACTTCCCCGTCGCGGCCGGCACCAGCGGCCACCTGCTCGGCGGTGCGCTGGCCGCGATACTCGTCGGGCCGTACACGGGTGTGCTCTGCATATCCGTCGTCCTGCTGATGCAGGGCATCCTCTTCGCCGACGGCGGTCTCACCGCGCTCGGCGTCAACATCCTCGACATGGGCGTCGTCACCACCGTCGTCGCGTACGCCCTCTTCCGCGGCCTGCTCGGCGTGCTGCCGCGCACCCGGCGCTCCGTGACCGCCGCCTCGTTCGTCGCCGCGCTGGTCTCCGTACCGGCCGCCGCCTGCGCCTTCACGCTGATCTACTGGATCGGCGGGACCACCGACATCCCGATCGGCAAGGTCTTCACCGCCATGGTCGGCGTCCACGTCCTCATCGGCATCGGCGAGGCCGTGATCACCGCGCTCACCGTCGGCGCCGTCGTCGCCGTCCGCCCCGACCTGGTCCACGGCGCGAAGGGCCTCGCCGCCCCGCTCAAGCTCCGCGTCGACGGCGAACTGGTCGACGCCGCCCCGGCCCCCGCCCGCGAGCCCGCCCCCGCCGCGCACCGCCCGACCCGCGGCCTCTGGGCCACCGGCCTGGTCACCGCCCTCGTGCTCGCCGGGTTCGTCTCCTTCTACGCCTCCGCCAACCCGGACGGCCTGGAGAAGGTCGCCACGGACCAGGGCATCGACAAGGAGGCCAAGGAGCACGCCGCGAAGGACTCCCCGCTCGCCGACTACGGCGTCAAGGACGTCTCCAACGCCCGCCTCTCCGGCGGCCTCGCCGGCGTGATCGGCGTCGGCGCCACCCTCGTCGCGGGCAGCGGCGCCTTCTACGTGGTCTCGCGCCGCCGCCGTACTCGGGACGAGGCCGGCACCCGTACCGACGAGAAGGTCTGACATGGGCGCCGGCCACGCCCACAAGCTGTACCGGCACGGGCACTCACCGGTCCACGACCTGCCGCCGCACTGCAAGCTCGCCGCCGTGTTCTGCTTCGTCGTGGTCGTCGTCTCCACCCCGCGCGAGGCCGTCTGGGCCTTCGGGCTCTACGCGCTGCTCATCGCCGGCGTCACCGCGCTCGCCCGCATCCCGGCCGGCTTCCTGCTGAAGCGGCTGCTGATCGAGGTGCCGTTCGTCGCGTTCGCCCTGCTCATGCCGTTCGTCGTGCCCGGCGAGCAGACCCACGTCCTCGGCCTCTCGGTCAGCGTCCCCGGCCTCTGGGGTGCCTGGAACGTGCTGGCCAAGGGCACGCTCGGCGTCGCCGCCTCCGTGCTGCTCGCCTCCACCACCGAGCTGCGCGAGCTGCTGCTCGGCCTCCAGCGCCTCAAGCTGCCGCCGCTGCTCGTCCAGATCGCGTCCTTCATGATCCGGTACGGCGACGTGATCACCGACGAGATGCGCCGCATGTCCATCGCCCGCCGCTCGCGCGGCTTCGAGGCGAGCGGGATACGGCACTGGGGCGTCCTCGCCAAGTCGGCCGGGGCCCTGTTCATCCGCTCCTACGAGCGCGGCGAACGCGTCCACCTCGCGATGGTCAGCCGGGGCTACGCGGGCACCATGCCCGTCATCGACGAGGTGACCGCCTCACGCACCCAGTGGGCGTACGCCTCCGCCCTCCCGCTGCTCGCCCTCGCCGTGTGTCTGGTGGGATGGACCGTATGAGCCCCGACCCCGCCCCCGCACCGCCCTCCCTGGAGGTCAGCGGCCTCGCGTACGCGTACCCCGACGGCCACCAGGCGCTCTTCGGCGTCGATCTGACCGTCGGACGCGGCGAACGCGTCGCGCTCCTCGGCCCGAACGGCGCCGGCAAGACGACCCTGGTCCTCCACCTCAACGGCATCCTGGAGGCGGGCGCCGGATCGGTGCGCGTCGCCGGACTGCCGGTCGACAAGCGGAACATGGCCGAGATCCGCCGCCGCGTCGGCATCGTCTTCCAGGACCCCGACGACCAGCTCTTCATGCCCACCGTCCGCGAGGACGTCGCCTTCGGACCCGCCGCCGGGGGACTGCGCGGCGCGGAGCTGGAGGAGCGGGTCATGGAGGCGCTGAAACAGGTCGGCATGGAGGAGTACGCGGGCCGGCCGCCGCACCACCTCTCCTTCGGGCAGCGCCGCCGCGTCGCCGTCGCCACGGTCCTCGCCATGCGCCCGGAGATCCTGGTCCTGGACGAGCCCTCCTCCAACCTGGACCCGGCGTCGCGGCGCGAACTCGCCGACATCCTGCGCTCCCTGGACGTCACCGTCCTCATGGTCACGCACGACCTCCCGTACGCGCTCGAACTCTGCCCCCGCGCGGTGATCCTCAGCGAAGGCGTCATCGCCGCCGACGACCGCACCCAGGACCTCCTCTGCGACGAGCCCCTGATGCGCGCCCACCGCCTGGAGCTCCCCTTCGGCTTCGACCCGCGTTCCGTGACGGTGAATTCCGGGTGACCCGCCCCACCTCCCACCTGCGGTGCCGTGCACCATGGGGGCATGAGCGGGAGTGCGGCAGCAGGGGTGGACGTACGCGGCACGGCGGCGCCCGGATTCGAAGCGGTCCGGGATGCCTTCGTCCGTAACTTCGAGCAGCGCGGGGACCGGGGAGCGGCGGTCGCCGTCTACCGGCACGGGCGCAAGGTGGTCGACCTGTGGGCCGGCACCAGAGACGTGGACGGCGCCGAACCCTGGGCCGTCGACACCGTCCAGGTCGTCCGCTCCGCCGGCAAGGGCATCGCCGCGGCCGTTCCGCTGCTGCTCCACCAGCGCGGCCAGATCGACCTGCACGCCCCGGTCTCCACGTACTGGCCGGAGTTCAAGGCGAACGGCAAGGAACGCGTCCTCGTCCGCCACCTCCTCGCCCACCGGGCCGGCGTCCCGGCTCTGGACCGGCCGCTGACCCCCGAGGAGGCCGCGGACGGGGCGAGCGGGGCGCACGCCGTCGCCGCCCAGGCCCCGGCCTGGGAACCCGGCGCCGCGCACGGCTACCACGCGCAGACCTTCAGCTGGCTCATCGGCGAACTCGTGCGGCGCGTCACCGGGCGCACCGTCGGCCGCTGGGTCGCCGAGGAGATCGCCCGCCCCCTCGGCCTCGACTTCTGGTTCGGCATCCCCGACGACGAGGCCCACCGTGTCGGCCGGATCGGGCCCGTCGAGGCACCGGCCACCGAGAACACCGGGGCGCTGCGGATGCGCCCGAAGCGTTCCGTCGTGGACGCCTACCGCGACCCGGAGTCGCTGACCCGGCGGGCGTTCGGCGCGATCGACCCGCTGCCCGACGAGAACGACGCGGTGTACCGGGCCGCCGAACTCCCCGCGTCCAACGGCACCGCGACCGCGCGCGGCCTGGCCCGCTGCTATGCCGCGATGATCGGCCCGGTCGACGGCCAGCGGCTGTTCGCCCCGGCGACCCTGACGCTCGCCCGCACCGAGGAGTCGGCGGGCCCGGACCAGGTCCTCGTCGTCAACACCCGCTTCGGCCTCGGCTACATGCTCCACGGCCCGGCGAGCCCGCTCCTCGCGCCCGGCTCCTTCGGGCACCCGGGCCGGGGCGGCTCCTTGGGCTTCGCGGACCCGGAGAGCGGGATCGCCTTCGGGTACGTGACGAACGGGCTGCAGAGGGGGGTGACGGCGGACCCGAGGGCGCAGGCGCTGGTGCGGGCGGTGCGGTCGGCGCTGTGACCGGCGGGTGTGCGGGGCGTGTTGACGCCGGGCCCCGGGGCGGGCGGTGCGGTCGGCGCGGTGCGGAGAGTGCTGCCGCCGATCCCGGGGCCCAGGCCCTGACCCGCGCGGTACGGTCGGCGTCATGACTCCTGCGCGCTTCGACGGATACGGCGTCCTCATCACCGGCGCGGGGCGGGGCATCGGCGCCGCCACCGCCCGCCTGCTGGCCTCGGAGGGCGCCCGCGTCCTCGTCACCGACCTGGACGGGGTGCGGGCGCAGACCGTGGCGGCGGAGATCCGGGCGGACGGGGGCACGGCCGAGGCGCTGGCCTGCGACGTGGCGGACCGGGCGGCGGTGGAGGCGGCCGTCGCACGCGCCGCGGAGGCGTTCGGCGGGCTCGACGTCCTCGTCAACAACGCGTACTCCTGCACCGTCGACAGCACGCTCTTCGAGGACGAGCCGGACGAGACCTGGCACCGCGACCTCGACGTCAGCCTGGGCGGCGCGTACCGCTGCTCGCGGGCCGCGATGCCGCACCTGGCCGCGTCCGGGCGGGGCGCGATCGTGTCCATCGGCTCCGTCAACGGCATGCAGGACTTCGGCAACCACGCCTACAGCGCGGCGAAGGCGGGCCTGGCCAGCCTCACCCGCACCCTCGCCGGACACGCGGGCCCGCGCGGGGTCCGGGCCAACCTCGTCGTCCCCGGCACGATCCGCACCGACGCCTGGGCGGGCCGCGAGGCGGAGTTGGACCGGGTCAGCGCGCTGTACCCGCTGGGCCGGGTCGGCGAACCGGAGGACATCGCGAAGGCCGTCGCGTTCCTCGCCTCCTCGGACGCGGAGTGGATCACGGGCACGTCGCTGTGCGTGGACGGGGGGCTGACGGCGGTCAACACCGGCTTCCGGGCGGCGATCTCGGAGTAGCCCGGGCCGCCCGCGAACGCGCGGGGTCCTCCTGTGCAAGTACGGGGTGAGACCGCCGCCCGGCGGTCCCGGACAGGAGACCTTATGGACCCGGACGAGGATCTGCTCGCCCGTTCCGCGCGGGAACCCACGGCCTTCGAGCCGCTGGTCGCCCGGCACTCGGCCGCTCTGCACGGCTACCTCGTACGGCGCGCCCCGGCCGCCGCCGACGACCTGCTCTCCGAGGTGTGGCTCCAGGCGTACGCCCACCGCGCGACGTTCGACGCCGCGCGCGGCTCCGCCCGGGGCTGGCTGTTCGGCGTCGCCCGCAACGTGCTGTCCCGCCACCGGCAGACCACGGCGCGCGCGGCGGGCCGTGCCGAGCAGCCCGACGCCGACGCCACGACGGCCGACCCGTGGCAGGCCGTCGACCAGCGCCTCGACGCTGCCTCGGTGGCCCCGGAGCTGCGCCGTAGACTCGCCGAACTCCCCGCATCCGAGCGCGAGTTGCTGCTGCTCGTGGCCTGGGATCAGCTGACCCCCGCCGAGGCGGCCGCCGCCGTCGGCATCCCCGCCGGAACCGCCCGTTCCCGCCTGCACCGGGCCCGCGCCCGCCTGCGCGACGGACTGTCCGGCCCCGCCCGCACCACCCTGACGGGAGACTTCGCATGACGCACGACGACCACTCCACGGACCTCCTCGACTTCCCCGGCGCCGCCGCCCTGGAGCGGGCCGGCCGCACCGAACCCCTCGACCCGGCGGTCCAGGCCCGCGCGCACTCGCTGGTCCTGGAGGCGATCGCGGCGGACGCCGCGGCCCCGGTCACCGCCCCGCGCTTCG
>NZ_JAAGNI010000499.1 GCF_010550605.1 Streptomyces sp. SID9727 | reverse complement strand
GGCCGCCACTTTGTGGCGGCCCATCAAGGGGTTCCGCTTCGCTCCACCCCGGCCCGTCCGCTTCGCTCCCGGACCAGCCCGCTTCGCGAGCGGCTGACAACGGAGCGGGGTCGGCCGGGCCCGTACACCACCACCTGATGCAGCATGTACCGATGGTAGAACCAGACCACCCTCGTCCATCAAACTTGAACCAGGATAGAGACTGGAACCACACTCCCCCCACCCCGCCCGGCCGGCCCCCGCCCACCGACCCGCCCCAGCCCTCTCGACCAGCCGCGCCCCTAACGCCCTCCCGGCATCCCCGGCGACCCCCCACCACGCCCGGCCACCGCCCACAGGCCCGGAGGCAGGCACACAGGCCCCTTCCCGGAGGGTCACGGATCTACCCCAGGCACCCCGGCACCGCGAACGAGGAGGAACCGCACGCATGGACGAGGAGACCCCGAACGCGGCCGCCCCAGCCCCACCACACCCACCTGACGGGCCATCCCCCACCTCGAAAATCCGACCCGTCGCACCAAAACACCCCGACCCAAGCCTGACCACACATCAGAAACCCACCACCCCGAAAAAGCACGGTGGGGGGTTCAGAATGCGCCCATTGATGGCGCTGGATTTCTCTCATCGGCGTACGAGTGCGACTACGGCAGCACCCGCCGCGACAAGCCCAGCCAGGGCGCCCGACTGCTTGGCAAGACTGGAATGCTCATGCAGCACGTACGCCGCGCACGCGGTCCCAAGGACGATGACCGCCGCCCAGAGGCAACGCACGGATGCCTGTGACGCAGGAGCCGGCACAACCAGCGGCGGGAAGCACGGGCCCCGGGGGCGGGGCAGCGGGCGGAGTGGGGACGGGCGGTTGCTGCGGGTTCGTGGACATGGATTCCCCCTCGGGACAGAACGGCGCTGCACGTCACGTATTGACATGGTGCGGGACACGGGGGCTAGCTCCGGCAACCCAAGGAAGGGGGCGAGACGCCCGGTCACGGGTCCACGGCCAGGACCGGCCTCAACCACCGGGGCGAGAGCTGAAGTCAACTCACCTACAACTTTTGACGCTTACTCCCCGCTGACATATCCGGGGTCGGTTTGCCGAACTGCTTAACCAGTACATGGAACTCAAGAGCTGACGGCATGATGCGCGGTGTGGACTCGATGAATGGCGCCCCTCACTGGCCCCGACCCCGCTGGGGAGTGTTCACCCAACCGGATTTTCGCCTGCTCTGGACAGGCGAGACAGTGAGTGGGCTGGGCAACAGCATCACCGTGGTCGCGTTGCCGCTGATCGCCGTTGAGGTGTTGGACGCCAACTCCACCGCCGTCGGCCTACTCGCCGCGGCGGTGTGGCTGCCCTGGCTGCTGGTGGGGCTTCCGGTAGGCGCATGGGTGGACCGGATACGCAAACGGCCACTGATGATCGCGTGTGATGTGCTGGCAGGCACGGCGCTCGCGAGCATTCCACTCGCGGCGTGGCTCGACGCGCTCACCTTTCAGCACCTGGTCGTCGTTGCGCTGATCTGCGGCACCGCGGCAGTGTGCTTCAGCACCGCCTACCACTCGTACATCCGAATTGTGCTCGACGGTCGCGACCTCCTGGAAGGCAACGCCAAACTGCAGGGCAGCGAGGCCGCCACCCAGGTCGCAGGGCCGGGGGTGGCCGGGCTGCTGTCCCAGACATTCGGCGCGGTCACCGCGCTGATGGCCGACGCGGTGACGTTCCTGATATCCGCGGTCTGTCTGAAGCGGATCAGCGTAGCCGAGCTGGTCCCCGCTCTGGATGAGGAACGCAGTCCCCTCCGACGACAGATCAGAGAAGGGCTCCGCTTTTGCGCCGGGACCGCTACCTGAGGCCGGTGGCCGCCTGGGGCGCCGTAATCAACATGGCGCTGATGGGCTATCAGGCGGTCCAAGTCGTCTTCCTGGTCCGCACGGTCGGGCTCAACCCGGCCATGGTCGGGCTGCTTCTGACCAGTGGCAGCGCCGGCGGCATCGTGGGCTCGCTCATAGCCACCAGGGTCAGCCGGCGGTTCGGCACCGCGCGCGGGCTTCTTCTGCTGCAGGGCGCCACCGCGCCGTTCGTGCTGCTCCTGCCGATGACCACGGCGGGGCCGGGGCTACTGCTGTTCGCAACGGGAGCCTTCCTTGTCGGGATCGGCGTTTCCGTGGCCAACATCGTGGTGGGCAGCTTCCGGCAGATCTACTGTCCGCCGCACATGCTCGGCCGGGTCGTGGCAACGGCCATGATGATCAACCACAACATCCCGCTCGGATCCCTGCTCGGCGGCATGCTCGGCGACGCCGTCGGTTACCGGCCAGCCATGTGGATCATGACGGGTATCGTCGCGCCCAGCTGGCTCATCCTCGCCGCAAGCCCTATGCGCCGCGAGCGCGATCTTCCGCAGACCCACAAGCCAGAACAAGCGCACGCCAAGAGCTGATGAACAGTGCAGGCATCGCCGGACGAACGGCGGTTCGAAACGAGTGCAGTCGGCGCCCGGCGCCCATACGCCTCGTCCCGGCAGGGAATGCCGCCGGGGGACCAGCGTGATGTCGACGTCCGCGCGCCTCCGCAGGCGGTTATCCGCAGTCGTTTCCGCCGAGACCTGACATCACGCTGCCACCGCATCGCGTCGGCCGCGCATTATTACGGCGTAATAATGCGCGGCCGACGCGCCTGTCCTACGGCTTCGGCGTCCACCCCGCGACCAGGTCGAGGAGGCCCGGGAAGCGGGTGTTGAGGTCGGTTGTGCGGATGTGGCTGCGGCGTTCCAGGCCGTATTGGCGTTGGCGGGTGATGCCGGCTTCGCGTAGGGCCTTGAAGTGGTGAGTGAGGGAGGACTTGGGGCGGTCCAGGTCGAACCAGCCGCAGGGGTGGTCGTACTGGTCCGATTCCAGGAGGAGTTTGCGGACGATCGTCAGGCGCAGAGGGTCGCTGAGCGCGCCCAGGACGGTCTCCAGGCGCAGGTCCTCTGCTGCCGGTTCCGGTAGCGGGTCCGGGAGTTCGCCGGGTGTGGGTGCGGGTGACGGCATGGGGATGTCCCTCTCACATTCCTTGTACGGGTTTCATCGTACTGCATGCTAAGTTCGATTTGAGTCGTACTGGGGCAGTCGGGGAGGAGCCACCATGTCCGAACCTCGGGCCGGGGTAGTGGGAAGTGCTGTGGGCGGGGCGGGGGCCGCGCCCTTGGGGTGGGTCTGGCTGGCCGCCTGGCCGGTGGCCGCCGTGTTCGTGCTGTCCAATGCGGCAACGCCGCTGTACGTGCTGTGGCAGCGGGAGATGAGGTTCTCCAAAGGCACGCTCACTGTGGTGTTCGCGTTCTACATCGTCGGGCTCCTGGGCTCGCTGCTGGTGTCCGGAGCGGCCTCCGACCGGCTCGGGCGCAGGCCGGTGCTGCTGCCCGCCCTGGGGCTCGCCCTGGCCGCTTGCCTGGTCTTCGCGACCGCCGCCACAGTCGTCTCGCTGATCGTGGCGCGGCTGTTCACTGGGATCGCCGTCGGGGCCGTCGTGTCGGCCGGCATGGCGGCAGTGACGGATGTGGCCGGGCCCGGGCGACGGCGCCTCGCCGCCCTGCTCGCCTCTTGCGCAATGGTCTTCGGAGCCGGCCTCGGGCCGTTCCTGGCCGGGGTGTTCTCCGAGACGCTGCCCGGGCCCACCGTCACCGTTTTCGTCGTGGAGGCCGTGTTGCTCGTGACGGCGGTAGGCACCGTTCTGCGGATGCCACTGCGGCGGCCGGTCCCGTCGGTGAAGGGCGCTGCGTGGGTGCGGGTGCCAGCGGTTCCTCGTGGGAACCGTCGTCAGCTCTGGATGGGGATCGCGGTGTTCGCGCCGGGCATCACGGCGACCTCCTTCGTGCTGTCGCTCGGGCCCTCGCTACTGTCGGGGCTGCTCGGGACGACCAGCCGGATCATGGCCGGTGCCATGGCCTTCGCCATGTTCCTCGCTGCCACCGGCGTGCAGTTCGCCGTCCAGCGGCTCTCCCGGCCCGCCATCCTGGCCGCCGGGGCCGTAAGTACCGTGCTGGGCATGGCTGCCCTGATCACCGCCGTGCGCGGCGCCTCGGTGGCGGCGCTGATCGCCTCCGCGCTGCTCGCCGGGGCGGGGCAGGGCATGGGGCAGCTCGGCGGCCTTTCGCTGCTCAACTCGAGCGTTCCGCCCGGGCGTCTCGCAGAAGCCAATGCCGCGCTCAACGTGGGCGGTTATGTGCCTGCGGGGCTGCTGCCCGTGTCCATCGGGTATCTCAGCGACGGCGTGGGACTGACCGCTGGCGCCACGGTGTTCGGTGTGGTCCTCGCAGGGCTCGCGACCGTTGGCGGTGCGGTGGTGCTCGCCGGGCGCCCGCGGGATGGTGGGGTCTGAGGGACAGGGCCGCAGCGCATTATTACGGCGTAATAATGCGGGCGGTCAGTAGAAGGAGGCGGGTCTCCCCCGTGCGGGGGAGACGGCGGGTGCGGGGTCACCATCCATGCCTGAGGAAGCTCGTACGGGAAGCCGACGACTGTGGGCTGGTGCGCCGACAGGATGGTGCACATGACTTCCACACCGCCCCGCTGGGCAGTCCGGGCCGCCCACCTCTGCGCGCTCGTCACGCTGCCGACCGGCATCTGGCGCCTGCTTCTGGCGACAGGTCACACAGCCGGCTACACCGATGCGGGTTACGCGGGGATGGACTTCACCGGCTGGGGGGCGGGATACGTGCTCGGGCTCAGCGTTGTCAGCGAGGCGGTCGCGCTCCTGTCCCTCGGGCTCGTACAGCCGTGGGGTGAGGTGCTTCCCCGCTGGATCCCCCTGTGGGGCGGACGCCCTCTCCCCCGGTTCGCGGTAGTTGTCCCGGCTGCCCTCGGAGCCGTGGTGCTGACAGTTGTCTGGTCGCCGCTCGTCGCCTGGTGGGCGCTTCCCCACCCCGATCTGACGGCGCACGGCAGCATAGTCGTGGGTCTGCTCTATCTGCCTCTGGCGGCCTGGGGACCGCTGCTCGGTGCGGTGACCGTCTCGTACCACCGCCGCCGTGCGGACGTGAACCCGACTGTGCCCTCGATTATTACGCCGTAATAATCGAGGGCTGGGTGGCGCATTATTACGGCGTAATAATGCGCCACCCAGCCCTGTGCATCGGCTACTTCTCCGCCCTCATTCGCTTCGACTCCTCGATCTTGAAGTCGACGAGCAGCTCCGTGAGCTTGCGGCGGGACGCGACGTCGAGCTCCTCGATGATCAGGCTCGCCAGGGTGTAGGCGTCGGTCGAGGGCAGACGGGTGGGGGGCCCTGCGGGGGACTGCCGCTTCTGCTTGGGGGTGCGGGGCTTCTGGGGCCTGGTGGCCTTCAGGTGCTGGAGGTGGGCCTCCTGGTCCTCGGCTTTCTTCTTTCCGACCAGGCGCAGCGTAGCCGCGGATTCCTCACCCGACTGGAGCTTCTCCTTGAGTGAGGGGGTCAGGGTCAGCAGCGCGAGGCGCTGGGAGACCCAGCTCTGGGAGCGGTGGAGGCGGGCGGCGAGGGCTTCCTGGGTGCCGTGGATCTTCAGGAGCTGTTCGAGGGCCTTGGCCTCGTCCAGGTGGTTGAGCTCCTGGCGGTGGATGTTGGCGACGAGGGCCGATTCCAGTATCTCGTCGGGGTTGCTGCCCAGCTTGTCGTCGAGCATCACCTTGATCTCGGTGAGGCCGGCTTCACGGGCGGCGGCGAGGCGGGAGTTGCCGTCGATGACGACGTACTTGGTCCCGGGGTCGAGGTCGTCCTCGCGGCCCGGGTTGCCTTCGAGGTAGGCGAAGCGGCCCATGATGCTGATCGCGGTCTTCTGGCCGTGGTCACGGAGGCTGTTACCGAGGTCGGTGAGGTCGCCGAGATCAGACCTCGGGTTGTCGGGGTTCAGGCTGATGATGTCGACGGGGAGCTGAACCGGGGGCGGGGCGCCCTCGGTGGGGGCTGCGGCGACCTGGTTGATGGCGGCGCGGCGGGCGCTGATGGGCTGGGTCTGTCCGAACGAGGATCCGGCGCCGAGCCGGGACGCCTTGCTCATGAGATCTCCCGGGCGAGGGCACGCAGGCCGACGGCCTGGTCGCAGCGGGGGGAGTAGGCGAGCAGGGGCTGCTTCACGCGTACGGCCTCCTTCTGTTCCTTGAGGTCGCCGATGACACCGACGACCCGGGGATCCTTTATGTCCATCCAGGAGTTGAGGGACGAGGTGGCGATGTAGCCGCGGCGGGCGTCGTAGTGGTTGACGACGATGCCGAGGTAGTCCAGTTCGAGGTGCATGTCGTCGCGGAGGTCCTCGATCTGGGAGGTGAGGAGTCCGTAGGCGTCGGCGGAGCTGTCCTCGGCCTGGACGACGACGAGTACGCCGGAGTTGCCCGGTGCCTCGCCCTGGCGGCGGCGGCCGTAGTAGGCGGCGGCGTCCATGCTGAGGCCGAGGCTCGGCGGGCAGTCGATGATGACGGCGTCGTAGTCGGCTTCGATGGCGGACAGGGCACGTTCCAGGGCTGCTTCACGGGCCCGGACCCCGGAGAGCTTGACGTCCAGGAGGAAGGCGTCGGTGCAGGCGGGGAGCAGGTGCAGGCGGTCGCCGAAGCGGGGGTCCTCGATCGGGACGACGAGGTCGGCGAGCCGGCCCTTGGCCTCGCCGGCCATGTGCTTGGTGAGGCTGTCGCCCTCGATGGGCAGCGGCTGGTGGCCGAGCTGCTTGGTGAGGTGGCACTGGGGGTCGAAGTCCACGAGGAGGACGCGCAGTCCGAGACCGGGGAGGTCCTCGTAATCGAGGGGCGAGGGGTCCGCGTCCTCGGCGAGGGCGGCCGCGAAGTGCTTGGAGATGCGCACCGGGTGGAGCGCGCCCGGGTCCTCGGCGAGGGCTTCGCCGGTGCCGGCGGCGATGGCGGTCTTGCCGACGCCGCCCTTCTGGTTGCAGGTGATGATGCGCTTCGGGTGCTCCGGGCGTACGACGGTGGGCGCCGGGTTCGTCTCCAGCCACATCACGACGGACTGGGCGAGGCCCTGGATGAGGGAGACGCCCCGGGAGGCGCAGTCGGCGCGGAAGCCGTCCCACTGGCCGTCAGGGAGGAAGGTGGCGAAGGACTTGGCGCCGGCGGTGTCGATGGGGGAGAGGTTGGATCCGAGTCGCCGCCACGCCTCGATGCCTGCCTCGACGGCGTGCTGGATGTCGATGGTGTGCTGGGCGGCCCGGATCTTCAGGTCCTGCTGCAGTACCGGGGGCAGCTTGGAGACGACCTTCTCGCGGTCGCCGGGGGAGGGCGAAGTCATGACAGCCACCTTACTAACTCCGGTGATCCTTTTTGGTATCGGCGCGTTAGTTCTGGCTGTTTTTCGTTGAGGGTCGCTCAAGAGCCCGGCTCCTGGGTGGGCGTGGAGCCGGGCTGGGAGGTCCGGGTAGAGGCAGGGGTGGTTATTACGGCGTAATAAGTGAGCGGGTGTGGGGTGGTGGGGGGATTATTACGGCGTAATAATCCCCCCACCCGTGTCAGCTGCCGCTCTCCGCCGTTGCGGCCAGGCCGCGTTGCGAGCGGGGCGTCTTGTCGCCGACGCGCTTCGGTTCGATGGTGCTCGGGTCGACCGCCTCGCCCGGGGCGCCCTCGTGGTACGGGCCGTCGGGGTCCGCGTCGCGGTCGTGGGGGAGCAGGAAAAAAACCCGGCGCAGGTGCAGTCCGCTGTCCGGGTCGGCCTCGGTGTGGGCTTCCAGCTCGGTGTAGCCGACCATGCGTCCGTCGCGTTCGTAGCGTGGTTTTCCGCGACGGCGGGTGGTCTTGTCGAGCGCCTGGCGTACGTAGTCGAGGTTGTCGGGGTTCTCCAGCCAGACCACGGCGTTCTCGTGGTGGAGGTCGCTCTCGTTCAGCAGCGAGCTCATGGCTGCAGCCCCTTTGTGTGTCGGCCGGCCGCGAGGAGGCCGGGGTGGGTGTGAGCACGTTCCCTGGTGGGGGCACCGTGTTCATGGTAGGCCGGACCGGCGGGTGTGTGCCGGGTGCGTACGTCAGGCATGGCCGGTCCTGGAGTCGTCGTCGGCGAGGAGGCCCAGGCCGGGGTAGTACTTCTTGCCGCTGGACTTCATCATGTCGGCGGGCGAGGCGAGGGAGAGTTCCTGGCGGACCCGGGTCGCGAACGCGCGGGCCGTCGCGGGACGGATGCCTTCGCCGGCTCCGCACCAGCTGCTGTACGTCGCGTAGAGCAGGCCCTGTTCCACGCGGAGGTCCGCGGTGTGGGTGGTGCAGCATTCGGCGAGGAAGCGGCCGATGTGGTCCTCTGTGGTGGCGTAGGCGGCGGTGGCCGAGCGGACCGTGGCAGGGCCGTCGAGCGGGTCCCGGGTGGCCAGGTAGAGCTTGGCGCCCTCGATGAGCCACTGCAGAATGCCGGGGCCCTCGCTCTGGACCAGCTCCTTGGCGAGGTTGTCGATCTTGCGGGCGGCGGGAACAACGCGCTCGAACGGGATGAGACGGATACGCCGCCAGAAGGCGTGGCCGCCGGTACCGACTTCCGGGCGGTGGTTGCCCAGCAGCCAGAGCTTGTGCGTCGGGTTGAAGCTGAAGAAGTCCTGCCGCATCCGACGGGCCATGATGCGGTCGCCGCCGGTCAGCAGCTTCACCCGGGACTCGTCGAACTTGTCGTTCGGCTTGAGCTCCGAGCAGACGACGATGCGCCGGCCGTGCAGTTCGGTGAGCTCGGTGGAGTGCTCGGAGAACTTGCCCTTCTCCATGAGGAAGCCCGGCGGGGCCGCCTGCGCGTAGTCGCCGAGGATCTGTGTCATGACGTCCAGCAGCACGGACTTGCCGTTCGCGCCGGTCCCGTACAGGAACGGGAGCACTTGGGCGCCGACGTCGCCGGTGACGGAGTAGCCGAGGAGCAGGTGGAGGAAGTGGATCGTCTCCTCGCCCTTGGCGTCGTCGCCGAACGTGTCGTGCAGGAAGCGGTGCCAGCGCGGGGTGGGCGTCGCCTCGGGTGCGACGCTCGTCGCCCGGGAGTGCATGTCGCCCACGGGGTCGGGCTTGCGGAGGTGTCCGGTGTGGAGGTCCACGACCCCGGCGGGGGTGCACAGGGCGTAGGGGTCACCGTCCAGGACGTCGGGGTCCAGGGCGAGCGCGGGGGATGCCTTCGCCTGCGTGAGCATGGCCTTGATGCCGGGCGTCGACATGGAGCGGCGGCGGTGCGCGCGCACTTCCCGGTCGGTGTACTGGCCGGTGGGATCGGTGGGGGGCATCTGCTCGGCCAGGTCGCCCGCCGCCCAGACCGCGGCCTTCTCGCCGCCCGTGCGCTTCCAGCGGTACTGGTCCCAGTGGTACCAGCCCAGCCCCTCGACGTGGCGGAACTGGTCTCCGAACATGACGGCGAACAGCTTGGCGTTGCCCCGGTCGGTCAGTAGGGCGGGCAGGCGGCCCTCGGGCAGCGGTGGTTCGCCTGCCGCGGAGGCGTTCTGCTGGGCGGGCAGGCCGGGGAGGCCGCCCTCGGTTTCGAGGGCGAGCATCTGCTGCGCTGCGGCGGTGGCGTCGAAGCGCGGGCCGCTGTCGGCGCTGCTCATGGGCGTCCTTCGGGATCGAGCGGGCGGGCTGCGCCGGCGGACAGGGCTGAGGCGATGACGGTGAGGCTGTGCCGGTGGCGGTCGGGGCGCGCGGCGTCGGCTGCTTCGGTGAGCAGGTCCTGGGCGCGGGGCTTCGTGAGGCGTCCGGCGGCAACGAGTCCGCCCGCGGTGTAGGCGGCTCGGTTGAGCTTCTCGGTGAACGCGGTGCCCTCGGCGGCCGCCGCGCAGGCCCGGACCTCGGCGAGGAGGGGCTCCAGCATCCGTAGCGCGCGCGGGGCGCCCTGTGCCGCGCGTGTCGCGGGTACGGGGCGGGGCGGCGGGACCCGTAGGGGCTCAGGGCCCGGTGTGTGGCCGGTGCGCAGGAGTTCGGCGGCGAGCCAGTCGGGGAGGGGGGCGGGCAGGCGGGCGGCGCCCACGGGGGTGTAGGTCCCTGCGCGGGTACGGGTGGCGGGGGTGACGATGTAGCCGCCGGTGGCCCGCACGTCGACCTGCCAGGCCAGGGCGACCTTGGGGCTGGAGCCCACGGAGGAGCGGTAGCGCGGTCCGCCTGGCGCGGTGCGGTACCAGATGTGGAGTCCGCCGGACGGGGTGCGGACGCGCAGGGTGGCCTCGTCGTCCGCGGGGCTGGGGTGGCCGCGCAGGGCGGCGAGGAGGGCGAGGGTGTCGAAACCTGAGGCCAGGCCGGTGAGGTTGACGCTCGCGTGGATCGGGATGCCGGGCAGCAGCCGGTCACGATGGGGGACTTCGGCCGTGTGCGCGTCGATGTCCAGTACGACGAGGCCGGCGGGGCCGCACGAGACACCGACGCCGAGCGAGGGGTTGACGCCCCACCAGGCGGCAAGGAGCTCCGGGTCGGTGGTCGCGGCGTGGAAGCCGTGGCACCACTTGCCGGCGGGCAGGCAGGGACAGTCCGCCGGGCGGTGGGGGTCCTCCCGGCAGGCCGGGCAGTTGCCCACGGGCGTTTTGCGTCCGACGGCCAAGGGGTGGACCGGCCAGCCGTTCGCCGCGCACCAACGGGCCATGTCGAAGGGACTCGTGGGTCCCGCCGCGCGCGGGCCACCGGTCTCTTTTTGACGCGGCACGCTGATCGTCCTTGCAGAGGGGCCAACAGGTTGTTCATTTCTGAACGATTCAGTCCCCCAGAGAAAACCCAGGTCAGAGCGGTTTCACTGCCGGGCTGAGGGACTGAAGGGACTGAGTTTTCAGATTCGGATCAGAGCCTACAACAGGCATCCCGCAGCGGGCGGGACTCTTCGTTCCGCGAGTCCCTTCGGTCCCTTGTCCGAGGAGGGCTCGCGAGTTCGAAGCCTGCGTGTCGGGCGGCCGTGCCGGTCGTGGCGAAGAGGGACCGAAGGGAGGGACTGAACGAGGAGCGGAGGGACTGGACGTTTCGGTCCCTGTTCGGTCCCTCGGGTAAAAGCGCAGGTCAGGGGCTTGCGAGCGAAAATGGGAGGGACTGAAGGGACTCAAGGTCGGTAGTTATCAGCGCTTCAGGACCAGAGTAGTAAGTACAAAGGGATATATAGGGAGGTTCTACGCGTGTGCGCATACACACGCCTGCATAATCGCTTATAACTGCCACTCTTGAGTCCCTTCAGTCCCTTCGGACCCTTGCTCAGGAGAAGGGCAAGCCTCTGACCTGCTGTTTTGTCTGAGGGACCGAAGGGGGACCGAAGGGCGAGGGACTGAACGGACTTCAGTCCCTGGTGGCGGAGTCGGGCCGGAATGCGTCCAGGTGGTCGGACGCCCAGTCGCGGAACGTCCGGGCGGGGCGCCCGAGCAGGCCGGGGAGGGTGGGGTCCACGCCCGCCTTGGAGCCGCTGTGCTGCCGTCTGGCGCTCTCCAGGAGGGCGGAGGCGATATCGGCCGGGTAGCGCGCTTCCAGGGCCGCACGGGCCTGCTGAGGGCTCAGCTCCTCGAAGCGGAGCGGCAGGCCGAGGAGCGCGGCCAGCTGGGCCGTCTGCTCTGCGGCGGAGAGGGCCTGAGGGCCGGTCAGGGTGTAGGCCCTGCCCCTGTGGTCCCGGTCCCGGCCGGTCAGGGCAAGAGTGGCCACCTCCGCGACGTCCCCGGGGTCGACGCAGGCGTTGACTGAGGTGCCGTACGGCGCCCGCACCACCCGGCCGGAGCGGATCGAGCGGGCCCAGGACAGGGTGTTGGACATGAAAGCGCGGGGGCGCAGCAGGGTCCAGCCCAGGCCCGAGGCGCGCAGCAGGTCCTCGTTGCGGCGCTGGCGCCGGGTGATCAGGTCGGTGGCGGCGGGGTCGCTGACGGCGGCCGCCGAGAGTTTGACGACGTGCCGGACGCCGGCCGCGCGTGCCGGGTCCAGGAAGCGCGCGTCGTCGTTTCCGTCGGGATTCGTGACCAGGAAGGCGGTGTGGACGTTGTGCAGAGCGTTCGCCAGGGAGGCGGGGTCGGTGAAGTCTCCGTGGACGATCCGGGCGGCCGCAGGGGCGTCGGCGACACGCTCGGGATGTCTGGCCATGATGCGTACGGGCCGGTCCGAGGGGAGACGGCGGAGCACTTCACGGCCGATCGTCCCGGTTGCGCCCGTGACGAGGATCATGGTTTCCCTTTCCCGCCGGACATTTCCCCGACCAGGGTGGACGGAGGAGGCCGGCCTGTAAGATACGAACTGGACGGTTTATTTATGCCCCACGTTCGAACACCCCGAGGAGGGAGGAGACACAGTGGCTGAGCAGCTGCGGGCCATCCGTACCCGGAAGACGATTCTTTCGGCGGCTGCCAAGATCTTTGAGGAGCAGGGGTACCAAGCGGCCACGATCTCCCAGATCCTCACCGAGGCAGGGGTGACCAAGGGCGCGCTGTACTTCCATTTCCATTCCAAGGAAGACCTGGCCCAGGGGGTTCTCTCCGAACAGGACCAGCGCATCATCGTGCCGATCCGCGCGTCCAAGGTGCAGGAGGTCGTGGACGTCGTGATGCTCCAGGCGCACCGTCTCCAGACCGACCCGATGGTGCGGGCAGGTGTCCGGCTGACGATGGACCAGCTGACGCAGAACCTCGACCGCAGCGGCCCGTTCCTGCGGTGGGGCGAGGTCGGTCTCGACCTGCTCCAGCAGGCGCAGGCCCAGGGTGAGTTGCTGCCGCACATCTCGCCGGCGGAGACCGCAGAGGTCATCGTGGGCTCCTTCGCAGGCATCCAGTCCATGTCGCAGGCCGTGTGCGAGTACCGCGACCTGGTGGTGCGGGTGTCCGCGCTGATGCGCCATCTGCTGCCCAGTGCGGTGGTGCCGTCGGTGCTGGCCTCGCTCGACCTGTCCGAGACGCGGGGCGCCAAGGTGTACGCGGAGGCCGTCAAGGCGGCTGACCTGCGCGACGTTCTGGAGACCGCGAGCTGAGAGCGGTGGGGTGCCCCGTCGCCCGCGGGGCTCACCCGGCGGTGGCGCCCGGGCCGAAGTACGCCGTCATCACCTGCCGGAGGGCACCGTTGCCGGGCACCCAGGCGAGGTAGCCGTCGGGCCGTAGCAGTGCCGCCTCGTACGGCACACCCGGTGTGGGCCGAGCCTCCACGATGCGCAGGAGGTCCGCCCAGTCACGTGCCTCCTCCCGGAGGCCGTCCGCCTTCTCGCCCAGGAGCAGCAGGAGCGGCCGGCCGTCCTGCAGCAGGCGGATGACGTCGGTGTCGCCGTCCGGGGTGCTGAGCGTGGTGTTGCCGAGGTACGTGCCCGCGGCCGGGCCGCCCGCGCCGGTGGGGTCGGGCAGAACGGTGTCCTGAGCGCTGATCAGGCCGCTGAGGTGTCCGCCCCCGCCCTCGTCCGCGAGCAAGCCGGTGAAGACCGTGCGCAGGGCCTCCGCCTCGGGACCCTGGCGCATCAGGGCGAGCTGGGCCAGCGTGCCGTCGAGCACGCGGCGGGCGAGCGGCCTGCGCTCCGCGTCGTAGCCGCCCAGCAGGGCGGGTCCCGCCGAGCCGCGCACCGCGAGGGCGAGTTTCCAGCTCAGGTTCAGCGCGTCGAGCACGCCGGTGCTCAGGCCCTGGCCGCCGATCGGGAAGTGGACGTGCGCGGCGTCGCCGACCAGGAAGACGCGTCCCCGGGCGAAGGTGCGGGCCAGGCGGGCGAAGTCGCTGAAGCGGCTCAGCCATCGCGGGGAGTGCATCGCGATGTCGCGGCCCGCGATGCGCGCCACCTCGCGGCGCAGCTCCTCCAGTGTGACGGGCCGGTGCCGGTCCGGGTGGGGGCCGCCGCAGTCGAGCGTCCGCAGGTGGGTGCGGACGCCGTCGTGCTTGACGACGATCCAGCCGCGCGGGGTGCGGTGCCAGCCCTTAGGGAGGGCCTCCGGATCGGCCAGGGTGACGGTCCCCATCAGTGCGGACACCGTCGCCGGAAAGGTGTCGGATTCGATGCCGGCCCGGGCGCGGACCGTGCTGCGGGCACCGTCCGCCCCGACCAGGTACCCGGCGTGGAAGAGCTCCGGCCCCTCGGGGCCCTCGGCCGTGACCCGTACGCCGTTCTCGTCCTGGACGGCGTCGGTGAGGTGGTACCCGCGCAGGATGCGGGCACCGGCGGCGCGGGCCCGGGCCTCGAGGTGGCGTTCCAGGACGGCCTGGACGCACTTGAGCACGGGTTCCGGTTCATCCGGGGGAGCGGCGATGGTCAGGCCGGGGAGTCCCGCGAAGTGGAAGGCGCTGGTGGCGGGTCCGGTCGCGCGGGAAGGCGGGCGCGGGAGGTGGCCCCGGCGGGCCAGGGACTGCACCGCGCGGGCGTGCAGCGTGGTGGCCCTGGGCTGGTCGGAGACCTCGGTCCTGGGTTCGAGCAGTACGGTGTCGACCCCGTACGCCGCCAGTTCGGCCGCCACGAGCAGGCCGACCGGCCCTCCGCCGGCGACGACTGCCTGGGCCCCGGTGAAACGTTCCCTCTGCACGGCGGTGCCCCTCCTGTCCGTGGTTGTCCCCGACAGGGAAAAATATACCGGACGTGCTGTTTTTTAACCATTCCGGCGCGGAAACGCTCCGGGAACGGCCGGGGACGTACCGCTACGGCTGAAGTTCCCGGGTGGCCGCCGACGACATGGGGCCGCCTTCCGAGCGCTCGGTCTTGTGGCCCTTGCTGCCCGGTGCCAGCGTCCGCACGTCCACGGCCTCGGCCGGCGCGCCCCGCGCGTACAGCCCGTCGGGTTCGGTGTCCCGGTCGTGGGGGAGCAGCCAGAACACCCGGCGGCGGAAGGTGCCCGAGGAGCGCGACGGCTTGGCCTTCGGCCCCAGCAGGGCGTAGCCGACCATTCTTCCGTCGCGGTGGTAGGCGGGTCTGCCCCGACGGGTCGGGAGACGGTCCAGGCTCTGGCGGACGTAGTCGAGCACGCTGATGTCCTCAAGCCACACGAGGTCCACCTCGTGGACGATCTCGTCCTCTGCGATGAGGGCGCTCATACTGTCTCCTCGTCCGCGAGCAGGCCGATGCCCGGGTAGTACTTGCGCTGGTTGGAAAAGATCATTTCCTTCGGTGATGCCAGCCCGACCACTTCGCGGATGTGCGCCGCGAAGGCTCTCGACGAAATCGCCGGAACGCCCTCATTCTGGCACCAGCGTTTGTACGCCGCGTAGAGCTGGGCCTGTTCGGCCCGGAGCCCGGCGTCGAGCCGGCAGGTCTCGCCGACGAACCGCCCGGTGTGGTCCTCGGTCTCCGCGTACACGGTCGTCGCGATCCGCACCCGCTCGGGACCCGAGAGGTCCTTGTCGCCGCCCAGGTAGCGGCGGGCGCCCTCGATCAGCCAGTTGAGGATGCCCGGACCCTCCTGGGTGACCAGGATGTCCGCCAGGTTGTCGATCTTGCGGTGGTCCGAGACGACGCGTTCGAACGGGATGAGGCGCATGCGCCGCCAGAACGCGAAGCCGCCCGTGCCGACTTCGGGGCGGTGGTTGCCCAGCAGCCACATCTTGTGGGTCGGTTCGAAGCTGAAGAAGTCCTGCCGCATCCGGCGGGCCTTGATCCGGTCCCCGCCGGTCAGGAGCTTGACCCGGGCCTCGTCGAAGCGGTCGCCCGGCTTGACCTCGCTGCACACGATGACCCGCCGGCCGTGCAGTTCGGCGAGGTCCGTGGGGTGACCCTCGTACGGGCGCGACATCAGGAAGCCGGGCGGCGCCGCGTCCGCGTAGTCCCGCAGGAGCTTCATCAGGACGTCCAGCAGCACCGACTTGCCGTTCTTGCCGGAGCCGAACAGGAACGGCATCACCTGGCCGCCGACGTCACCGGTGATGGAGTAGCCGAGCAGCAGCTGGAGGAAGGAGATCATCTCCTCGCCGTCCGGGCCCTCACCGAAGGTGTCGGCCAGGAAGCGGTCCCAGCGCGGCGTGGGCATCGCCTGGGGGGCCGCCGACGTGGAGCGGGAGTGGAAGTCCTTGGTGGGCTCGGCGGGGCGGATGAAGCCCGTCCGCAGGTCCACCACGCCCGCCGGGGTGCACAGCGCGTACGGGTCGGCGTCCAGGAGCGCCGCGTTGAGGACCATGCCCGGGGCGGACCTGGCCTGGGTCAGCATCGCGTTCATCCCGCTCGTGCTGAGGGTGCGCCGGCGGTGCTGCTGGAGCGCGGCGGGGGTGAAGACGCCCCGCGGGTCGGTGGTGGCGAGGGATTCCGCCAGGTCGCCCGCCGACCACATCACCGTGTCGTCCTCATCGAACTGCCAGCGGGTGCCGTCCCAGCGGAACCAGCCGATGCCGGGCACATGCCGGTAGTCGTTGCGGTAGAGCCTGACGAACAGCTTGGCGTTGCCCCGGTCGGTGAGGGTGTCGGGCAGCAGTCCGTCCGCCGTGGCGTACTGCGTGGACGCGTCGTCGGGCGGCCGGGGCTGCGGTACGGGCTGCGCGAGGATCTGCGCGGCCACGGCCCGTACGTCGAAGGAGGGCGACGGGAGCACTCTGTCCTGGTCCGCGTTCACGCGCGCCCCCCGAGGGCCAGCGGCCGCAGCCGCCCCGCGCCGAGCCCGCCCCGGATGATGGCGAGACTGCGCCGCTCCTGGTCCGGGCGGGCCAGCCCGGCGGCCGCGCGCAGGGCCCGCACGGCCTGGTCCTCGGTGACGTGGCCGGCGGCGACGAGACCGCCCGCCGTGTACGCGGCCCGGTTCAGCTT
>NZ_JAAGNI010000474.1 GCF_010550605.1 Streptomyces sp. SID9727 | reverse complement strand
GCCCGGCGGGCGGGCCGGCCGGGGGCTGGTGCGGCGGCCCGGGGTGCTGGGCCTGGTGCGGCCAGCCGGCGGGGCCGTTTCCGGGACCCTGGGGCGGAGGCAGCGGGGCCCCCACTGCGTGCTGCATCCGGTGCAACTCCGTCTCGTACAGGCAACTGGCGCTGGTGCAACGGCAACCGTACCTTCCCCGGCCGCCGTCGGGACAACGGCCGGGGAGGGTCCGGAGTGCCCGGCGCCCCTGCTCAGTCCGCGAGTTCGTCCGCCAGGGCGCGCAGGGCGAGCCGGTAGGAGCCGATGCCGAATCCGGCCACGGTCCCGGTGGCGACCGGGGCGATCACCGAGGTGTGGCGGAATTCCTCCCGTGCGTACGGGTTCGAGATGTGCACCTCGATCAGCGGGGCGGTGCGCTGGGCGGCCGCGTCCCGCATCCCGTACGAGTAGTGGGTGAACGCACCCGGGTTGATGACGACCGGAATCGATCCGTCGGCGGCCTCGTGGAGCCAGCGGATCAGCTCGCCCTCGTCGTTGGTCTCGCGCACGTCGGCGTCGAGACCGAGCTCCTTGCCGAGGGTGCGGCAGGCCTCGACCAGTCCGGCGTACGACGTGGAGCCGTAGACGTCGGGCTCGCGGGAGCCGAGCCGGCCGAGGTTGGGGCCGTTGAGCACGAGGACCCGGCGGGTCATGCCGAGACCTCCCCGTAGGCGGCGAGCAGGACGGCCGGGTCGGGGCCCTCCAGGACGGCGGGCTTGCCGAGGCCGTCCAGGACGATGAAGCGCAGCAGGTCGCCGCGCGACTTCTTGTCGACCTTCATGTTCTCCAGCAGCTTCGGCCACTGGTCGCCGCGGTAGGTGAGCGGCAGCCCGACGGACTCCAGGATCGCGCGGTGCCGGTCGGCGGTGGCGTCGTCCAGGCGGCCGGCCAGGCGGCCCAGTTCGGCGGCGAAGACCATGCCGACGGAGACGGCGGCGCCGTGGCGCCACTTGTAGCGCTCGTTCTTCTCGATCGCGTGGCCCAGCGTGTGGCCGTAGTTCAGGATCTCGCGGAGTCCGGACTCCTTGAGGTCGCTGGAGACGACGTCGGCCTTGACCCGGATGGAGCGCTCGATGAGCTCCGCGGTGTGCGGTCCGGTGGGCGTACGGGCGGCCTGCGGGTCCTGTTCGATCAGGTCGAGGATCACCGGGTCGGCGATGAAGCCGGCCTTGATGATCTCGGCCATGCCGGAGACGTAGTCGTGGACGGGCAGCGAGTCCAGGGCGGCCAGGTCGCACAGGACCCCGGCCGGCGGGTGGAAGGCGCCGACGAGGTTCTTGCCCTCGGCGGTGTTGATGCCGGTCTTTCCGCCGACGGCCGCGTCGACCATGCCGAGCACGGTCGTCGGTACGGCGATCCAGCGCACTCCGCGCAGCCAGGACGCCGCGACGAAGCCCGCCACGTCGGTGGTGGCGCCGCCGCCGACGCCGATGATCACGTCGGTGCGGGTGAAGCCGGTCTGGCCGAGCGCCTTCCAGCAGTAGGCGGCGACCTCGACGGTCTTGGCCTCCTCGGCGTTGGGCAGCTGGATCGCAATCGCCTCGTAGCCCTGGCCGGCGAGGTCCTGGCGGACCGCCTCGCCGGTCTCGGCGAGCGCCTCGGGGTGGAGGACCGCGACGCGCTTGGCCCGCTCGCCGATGAGCCCGGGCAGCTCGCCGAGGAGCTGCCGGCCGATCAGTACCTCGTACGGGTCGGTGCCGGCGCTGCCGGCGATGCGGACGCGGGTGGGTGCCTGCTCGGTCATGGTGTGTTCTCCCGGCCGGACGGGGCCCCGTCCGGCAGCTCCAGTGCGTCGAGGACCGCCTGGGCGACCTCTTCGGGTGTGCGCTCGTCGGTGGCGACGACCGTGCGGGCGACCTCGGTGTAGAGGTGCCGGCGGGCCTCCATCAGCTCGCGCCACTGCCGGCGCGGGTTGACCGCGAGCAGCGGGCGGGCGGTGTTGAGCCCGACCCGCTTGACCGCCTCGTCCACGTCCATCGAGAGGTAGACGACCGGGTGGCCGGCGAGCAGCGCGCGGGTGGACTCGTCCAGGACGGCCCCGCCGCCCAGCGACAGGACACCGGTGTGCTCGGCGACGGCGGCGCGGACCGCGTCCCGCTCCAGCGCGCGGAAGTGGTCCTCGCCCTCGTCGTAGAAGATCTCCGCGATGGGCTTGCCCGCCGTCGCGACGACGTCCGCGTCGGTGTCCCGGTAGCCGGTGCCCAGCCGGGCGGCGAGCAGTTCGCCGACCGTGGACTTGCCGACGCCCATGGGTCCGACGAGGACGACCAGGGGTCCGGTCATCGGATCTGGAGGTGGTCGAGGTACGAGGTCACGTTACGGCGGGTCTCCGTGACGCTGTCGCCGCCGAACTTCTCCGCCACGGCGTCGGCCAGGACCAGGGCGACCATCGCCTCGGCGACGATGCCGGCGGCCGGGACCGCGCAGACGTCGGAGCGCTGGTGGTGGGCCTTGGCGGGCTCACCGGTCACCACGTCGACGGTGGCGAGGGCGCGCGGCACGGTGGCGATCGGCTTCATCGCGGCGCGCACGCGCAGCAGCTCTCCGGTGGTGAGTCCGCCCTCGGTACCGCCGGCCCGGCCGGAGGCGCGCCTGATGCCGTCCTCGGTCACCAGGATCTCGTCGTGCGCCTTGGACCCGGGCACCCGGGCGAGGTCGAAGCCGTCGCCGACCTCGACGCCCTTGATGGCCTGGATGCCCATGAGCGCGCCGGCGAGGCGGGCGTCGAGCCGGCGGTCCCAGTGCACGTGTGAGCCGAGGCCGACGGGCACGCCGTACGCCAGCACCTCGACCACACCGCCGAGGGTGTCGCCGTCCTTGTGGGCCTGGTCGATCTCGGCGACCATCGCCTTGCTCGCGTCGGCGTCGAGGCAGCGCACCGGGTCGGCGTCGAGCCGCTCCACGTCGGAGGGGGCGGGGTAGACCCCGTACGGCGCCTTGGCGGCGGCCAGCTCCACGACATGGCTGACGATCTCGATGCCCGCGGTCTCCTTGAGGTAGGACCGGGCGACGGCACCGAGGGCGACGCGGGCGGCGGTCTCCCGGGCGCTGGCGCGCTCCAGGACCGGCCGGGCCTCGTCGAAGCCGTACTTCTGCATCCCGGCGAGGTCGGCGTGGCCGGGGCGGGGCCGGGTCAGGGGGGCGTTGCGGGCCTGCTCGGCCAGCACCTGGGGGTCGACCGGGTCGGCCGACATGACCTGCTCCCACTTGGGCCACTCGGTGTTGCCGACCATCACGGCGACCGGGGAGCCCATGGTGAGGCCGTGCCGGACCCCGCCGAGGAAGGTGACCTCGTCCCGCTCGAACTTCATCCGCGCACCGCGGCCGTAACCGAGCCGCCGCCGGGCGAGCGCGTCCGCCACCATCTCCGTGGTGACCGGGATGCCGGCGGGAAGGCCCTCCAGCGTCGCCACCAGTGCGGGGCCGTGCGACTCCCCCGCGGTCAGCCAGCGCAACCTGCTCAACGGTGCTCCTCATGCTCGCGCCTGAAAATCCAGCGGCGCGACCGGGTGCGCGGCCCTGGCCCGCCGCCCCCGATCCTCCCACGGCCGACGCCCTCGGCCCGCCGCCGGTCCAGCAGACGGACGGCGCGGGCGGCGCCGGGCGGATGTCAGCGGGCGGCCAGCGCCTCTTCCCCGGCCTTGCGCATGGCGGCGAGCGGGGCGGGCGAGCGGCCCGTCATCCGCTCGACCTGGAGGACCGCTTGGTGCACGAGGAGGTCGAGACCTCCGACGACTGCGCCGCCGCGGTCCGCCCAGGCGGAGGCGAGCCGGGTCGGCCACGGCTCGTACAGCACGTCGAAGAGCGTGCCGGGCCGCTCCGGTACGGCCCCGGCCAGCGCGTCGGCCGCTCCGGCGGGGGTGGTGGCGATGACGAGGGGTTCGCTCAGCGCCCGGCCGGCCTCGGCCCAGTCGGCGATGCGGACGTCGACGCCCAGCCGTTCGCCCCAGCCGCGCATCTCGTCGGCGCGGGACGCGCTGCGGACGTAGGCGGTGACGGGACCGGCGCAGATGCCGGCGAGGGCCGCCAGCGCGGAGGACGCGGTGGCGCCGGCGCCGAGGATCGCGGCGGACTCGACCTTCTCGACGCCGCGTTCGCGCAGGGCGGCGACCATGCCGGGGATATCCGTGTTGTCGCCCGTGCGGCGGCCGTCCTCGCCGAAGACCACGGTGTTCACGGCCTCGACGGAGGCGGCGGTGTCGCTGATCCCGTCGAGCAGCGGGATGACCGCCCGCTTCAGGGGCATGGTCAGCGAAAGCCCGGCCCAGCTCTCGTCCAGCCCGTCGATGAATCCGGGCAGCGCCTGCTCGTCGATCTCGAACCGGCCGTACGACCAGGCGTCGAGGCCGAGTTCGGCGTACGCGGCCCGGTGCAGGACCGGGGAGAGCGAGTGCGCGATGGGCGAGCCGAGGACGGCGGCGCGGTGCGGGGTGTCAGTTCTTGGCATCGAATTTCGCCTTGAGCTTGAGGAAGTCTTCATAGGTCTTGGCGAATTCGGTCTTGTGCATACCGTCCGTGGCCACGAAATAGAGCCAGCCGTCCTTCGTCGGCTTCAGGATGGCGGCAAGCGCCTCGTCACCGGGATTACCGATCGGGCCGGGGGTGAGTCCGGGGTACTTGTACGTGTTGTACGGGTCCGGGTTCTTGCGGATCTCTTCGAGCGTGATGTTGATTTCGCTCTGCTTCTTCAAGTAGTTGTACGACGAGTCGAACTGAAGCAGTTGGTTGGTCTGCGTGTTGTCCGGCTTGAGGCGGTTGTAGATGACCTCCGCCATCTTCCGGAAGTCGTCGTGCGTCTTGCCCTCGGCCTGCACGAGACTGGCCGCGGTGATGACCTGCCAGGGGCCGTCGAGGTCGTATTTCTTGGCCGTTCCCGCCAGGTCGATCTTCTTGTACTCCTCATTGGCGCGGTCGACCATCTTCTCCAGGACGGTCTCCGGCTTCATTCCCTTGGTGACGGGATAGGCCGCCGGATAGAGGAAGCCCTCCAGCGGGTCCTTGATCTTCGCGTGGCCCTTGGCCCAGTCGGGCAGCCCGAGGCTGCCGCTCTTCTCCGAGGCAACGTCCTCGGTGGTGCCCTTCTTCAGACCGAGCCGGTTGTCGATCAGGGCATAGACCTTCGAGTTCCGCGTGCCCTCCGGAATCACCAGCAGATTCTGGCTCTTCGGGTCCACCATCATCTTCACGGCCTCGGCAGCCGACATCTCCGAGTGCAGGAGGTAGACCCCCGCCTGGATCCCCTTCCCCTTCGGGTTCTCGTTCTGCGCCGAGACGAAGGCGTCGACGCTCTTCACGACGCCGGCCTTCTTCAGAATGTTGCCGATGTCGTACCCGAAGGCGCCCTTGGGGATCTCCACCTCGACCGAGCCGGAGCCGCTGCCCGAGTAGTCGGGGGCGGGGCCGAAGCGGTCCTGGTAGAAGGAGTAGCCGAAGTAGCCCGCGCCGCCGACGCCGGCGACCAGGACCAGGGAGACGCCCAGGCACGCGCAGCCGCTGCGGCCCTTCTTCTTGCCCTTGCCCCGGCGCTCGCCGCCCCCGTCGCGGGTGTCGCGGTCGTCGTCATCGTCGTCGTAGTCGTCGTCCCGGGGCTTCTTGCGGTCGTCCTTCTCGTCCACGCCCGTGAAGAACGGGTGGGTCTCCTCCGGCGGCTCCTCCGGATCCCAGTCCGGGGCCGCCCCGGGCGACTCGGCCGGGGCGGCCTCGCGGCGGCCCGGGGGCTGCGGGGGCGGGTAGGCGTCAGGGGTGCCGTAGTAGTCGTTCGACTCGTCGTAGCCGTACGTGGCGACGGGCTGGCCCTCGTACGGCGGCACCGCCTGCGGGCCCGGGTCCCAGCCGGTGTCGTATCCGGGCTGCGGCTGCTGGGGCTGCTGCCCGTACGGGTCCTGCGGGTGCTGGTTCCCGTACGCCTGCTGCTGGTACTGCTGCTGGGCGTACGGGTCCTGCTGCTGGTGCTGCTGTGCGGCGTACGGGTCCTGCTGCCGCCCGTACGGGTCCTGCTGGGCGTACGGGTCGTGCGACTGCTGCTGCTGATACGGGTCGTACTGGCCCTGCGGGTACTGCTGCTGGGCTCCGTACTGGTGCGTGCCGTCGTACTGGTTCTGGCCGTCGTACTGGGCCTGGCCGTGGGCAGGCTGCTGCCCGCCCCACCCCTGGTCCCCGTACAAGGGGTCCTCGGGATGCCACGGTTCGGAGCCGGGGCCCCGGCCATACTCAGTCATCGATCCCCTTGAGCCGCGAGACGATGTTCCGTCTCTTTGCTGTGCGGTGTTTGTTCGAACACCGCCGCATCGCGCGGAACGTTACCGTATTGCGATCAGACCACTACTTCGACGGCCTCGCCCGGCGGATTGCCCGAAGCGCGCTCCGACTCCAGAGCGTTCTGCAGGATCACCACAGCGGCAGCCTGATCGATGACGGATCGGCCCTTTTTGGACTTCACGCCCGAGGCGCGCAGCCCCTGGCTGGCCGTCACTGTGGTCATCCTCTCGTCCAGCAAGCGCACCGGAATGGGTGCGACCGCTCGGGCGAGCACATCGGCGAAAGCGCGGACCTTGGCGGCGGCGGGACCCTCGCCGCCGCCCAGGGAGCGCGGCAGCCCGACCACGACCTCGATCGGCTCGTACTCCGCGACGATCTGTCCCAGCCGCCGGTGGGCGGCCGGGACATCGCGCCCCGGCACGGTCTCCACCGGCGTCGCGAGGATCCCGTCGGGGTCGCACGAGGCGACCCCGATCCGGGCGTCCCCGACGTCGATCGCCAGCCGGCGACCGCGGCGCATCAGCGTCATGTCCGGCGTCACGCCGTCTCGGTGACGAGGCGTTCGACGGCTGCGACGGCGTCGCCGATCGCCTCCGGGTTCTGACCGCCGCCCTGAGCGACGTCCGGCTTGCCGCCGCCCCCGCCGCCGAGGGTCTTGGCGGCGGTACGGACGAGGTCGCCGGCCTTGAGGCCGCGCTCGCGGGCCGCCTCGTTGGTCGCGATGACGGTCAGCGGGCGCCCGTTGGCCGTCGTGAACAGCGCGACGACGGCCGGGCGGCCGCCCTGGATGCGGCCGCGCACGTCGAGGACGAGCTTGCGCAGGTCGTCGGCGGAGGTGCCGTCCGGCAGCTGACCGGTCACCAGGGCGACGCCCCGCACGTCGATCGCGGAGTCCACGAGACCGGCGGCGGCCGCGAGGACCTTCTCCGCACGGAACTTCTCGATCTCCTTCTCGGCGTCCTTCAGCTTGCCGAGCATGCCCGCGATCTTCTCCGGCAGCTCCTCGGAGCGGCCCTTGACCAGCTCCTGGAGCTGGGCGACGACCGTGTGCTCCTTGGCCAGGAAGTTGTACGCGTCGACGCCGACCAGGGCCTCGATGCGGCGCACGCCGGACCCGATGGACGACTCGCCGAGCAGCTTGACCAGGCCGAGCTGCGCGGTGTTGTGGACGTGCGTACCGCCGCAGAGCTCCTTGGAGAAGTCCCCGATGGTGACGACCCGGACCCGCTCGCCGTACTTCTCGCCGAACTCGGCGATGGCGCCCTGCTTCTTCGCCTCGTCGATCGACATGACCTCGGCCTGCACGTCGAGCTCGCGGGCCAGGACCTCGTTGATCTTCTGCTCGACGTCGGTGAGGACCGTGCCGGGAACGGCGGCCGGCGAACCGAAGTCGAAGCGGAAGCGGCCCGGGGAGTTCTCCGAACCGGCCTGGGCGGCCGTCGGGCCGAGCGCGTCGCGCAGCGCCTGGTGCGTGAGGTGCGTGGCGCTGTGGGCGCGGGCGATCGCCCGGCGGCGAGTGGAGTCGATGACCGCGTACGCGGACGCGCCGACCGTCACCTCGCCGACCTGGACGGAGCCCTTGTGCACGGAGACGCCCGGGACCGGCTGCTGGACGTCGCGGACCACGATGACGGCACCGCTGTCGAGCCGGATGCGGCCCTGGTCGGCGAGCTGGCCGCCGCCCTCGGCGTAGAACGGGGTGCGGTCGAGGACGACCTCGACCTCGTCGCCCTCGGTGGCGGCGGGCGAGGGGACACCGTCCACGAGGAGGCCGACGATCGTCGACTCGCCCTCGGTCGTGGTGTAGCCGGTGAACTCGGTGACGCCGGAGTTGTCGGCGACCTCGCGGTAGGCGGACAGGTCGGCGTGGCCGGTCTTCTTGGCCTTGGCGTCGGCCTTGGCCTTGGCCCGCTGCTCCTGCATGAGGCGGCGGAAGCCGTCCTCGTCCACGGAGAGCCCCTGCTCGGCGGCCATCTCCAGGGTCAGGTCGATCGGGAAGCCCCAGGTGTCGTGGAGCAGGAACGCCTTGTCGCCGGCGAGGACCGTGCCGCCGGCGGCCTTGGTCTCGGTGACCGCGGTCTCCAGGATGTTGGTGCCGCCCTTGAGGGCCTTGAGGAAGGCGGCCTCCTCCGCGAGCGCGACGGTCTCGATGCGCTTGCGGTCGGTGATCAGCTCCGGGTACTGCTGCCCCATCGTGTTGACGACGACGTCGACCAGCTCGCGGACGACGGAGCCGGTGGCGCCCATCAGGCGCATGTTGCGGATGGCGCGGCGCATGATGCGGCGCAGCACGTAGCCGCGGCCCTCGTTGCCGGGGGTGACGCCGTCGCCGATGAGCATGACGGAGGTGCGGATGTGGTCGGCGACCACGCGCAGCGAGACGTCGGTGGACTCGGCGGCGCCGTAACGCACACCGGTCAGCTCGGTCGCGCGGTCCATGACGACGCGCAGGGTGTCCGTCTCGTACATGTTCTGCACGCCCTGCAGGATCATCGCGAGGCGTTCGAGTCCGAGACCGGTGTCGATGTTCTTGGAGGGCAGGTCGCCGAGGATCGGGAAGTCGTCCTTGCCCTCGCCCGCGCCGCGCTCGTACTGCATGAAGACCAGGTTCCAGATCTCCACGTACCGCTCGTCGTTGACGGCCGGCCCGCCCTCGACGCCGAACTCGGGGCCGCGGTCGTAGTTGATCTCGGAGCACGGGCCGCAGGGGCCGGGTACGCCCATGGACCAGAAGTTGTCCTTCTTGCCCAGGCGCTGGATGCGCTCGGCCGGGACGCCGATCTTGTCCCGCCAGATGGCCTCGGCCTCGTCGTCGTCCAGGTAGACGGTGATCCAGAGGCGCTCGGGGTCGAGCCCGAAGCCGCCGTCCGCCACGGAGCTGGTCAGCAGCTCCCAGGCGTACGCGATGGCGCCTTCCTTGAAGTAGTCGCCGAACGAGAAGTTGCCGCACATCTGGAAGAAGGTGCCGTGCCGGGTGGTCTTGCCGACCTCCTCGATGTCCGGCGTACGCACGCACTTCTGCACGCTGGTGACGCGCGGCGCGGGCGGCTTGACCTCACCGAGGAAGTAGGGCTTGAACGGCACCATGCCGGCGGGCACCAGCAGCAGAGTCGGGTCGTCCGCGATGAGCGACGCCGAAGGGACAACGGTGTGACCGCGCTCCTCGTAGAAGCTCAGCCAGCGGCGACGAATTTCTGCCGACTCCATCAGTGGTCCTCATTCCGGTTGTACGAGTGGTAGGGGAGCTTGCGGTACGTGGCGGGGGCCGCGCCCGGGTCCGCGTCGGCCGCCTCGACGGCCGGTCGGCGGGCCGGGGGCAGTTCGCGGGGATCGGCCGCTTCGAGGCCCAGCGCCTCGCCGAGTTCGGCCTCGCGCCTGACCATGCCCTCGCGGACGTCCAGCGCGAAGTCCTTGAGCTTGTGACCGGCCACGACCGCCTTGTCGGCGGCCTGCGCCGCGAGGCTTTCGGGGGTCAGCTGCTTGATCTTCCGGTTGACCTTGGTGGTGGCCCAGACCCCGGCGGCTGCGCCGGCGGTGAACCAGAACGTACGGCGGAACATCGCTGCGTCAGTCCTTAGATCCGCGGGAATTTCGGCCGCCGCGCTTCCTGCCGCGCGCGGAGGGGACGGTCCGGCCGACGATCACCGAGCGCCGGGTCCGCGCCTCCGGTCCGGGGGCGGAGCGGCGGCCGATGGCCTGCCTGACCCCATAGCCGAACGCGGCGACCTTGACCAGCGGCCCGCCGAAGGTGGAGGCGACCGTGGTGGAGAGCGCGGAGGCGTTGGAGGTGACCTCCTGCACGTCCGTCGCGATCGCGTCGACCTTGTCGAGCTGGGTCTGCGCGGAGCGTACGGTCGCGGAGGCGTCCGCGAGCAGGGGGACGGCCTGTTCGGTCACGTCCGCCACGAGTTTGGTGGTCGCCTTGAGCGTCTGGGCGAGCCTCACCAGCACGACGGCGAGGAACGAAACCAGGATCGCCCAGAAGACGGCCACCAGGATCCCGGCCACCTCACCACCGGACACAGTGCACCGCGCTCTCTGGCTTGTCGTCAGTCTCTGTCTTGTTCTCCTGCTCTGCGGCGAGGGCCGTCGTGGCGGCCGGTCACCTTCCCCCGAGCCTATCGCGCCGGGGCTCGCGCCCCGTACCGCGTGACCGGGCGAGCGGCGGGGATCCGCGTGACGAGATTGTACGGAGCGCTTTCAAGCCAGTACTCTGCGTGTCTCATGCGACGCCCTCAGCGCCCTTCTCCGCCCGCCGGCGACTCCGGTACCCCGGCCGCCGCCGACGACACCGCCGCGCACCCGCATCCGGGCAATCTGCCTGCCGAACTGAACGACTTCGTGGGCCGGGAGGCCGAGCTGGCCGCTCTCGCCCGGTCCCTCGAGGAGTCCCGGCTCGTCACCGTGACCGGGGTGGGCGGGGTCGGCAAGACCCGCCTGGCCACCAGAGCCGCGGCCCTGTTGGAGAAACGGTACTGCGACGGGGTGTGGCTGGTGGAGCTGTCCGCCGTCCACGACGCCGGGCTGCTGGAACACGCCGTGGCCGAGGCCCTGGGACTCACCGACCACACCACCCGGACGCCCCGGGCCGCGGTCGTCGAGCACTGCGCCGACCGCAGCCTCCTCCTGGTGGTCGACGGCTTCGAACACCTGGTGGACGACTGCGCCGCGCTGGTACGCGAGCTGCTGCGCCGCGCCCCGCGGCTGCGGGTTCTCGCGGCGGGCCGGCTGCCGCTGGAGCTGGCGGGTGAGGCCGTCCACCCGCTCGCGACCATGACCGACGAGGACGCGCTCCGGCTGTTCGCCGAGCGCGCCACCAGGGTCCGCCCCGACTTCCTGCTGACCGACCAGGACCGCGACCACGCCCGGGAGCTGTGCCGCCGGCTCGACGGCATCCCGCTGGCCCTGGAGCTGGCGGCGGGACGGCTGCGGGCCCTGTCGACCGAGCAGGTGCTGCAACGGCTGGACGACCGCTTCCGGCTGCTGACCGGGGGCGGCCGGGGCGCGCTGGAACGGCACCAGACGCTGCGGACGGCCATCGGCTGGAGCCATGAGCTGTGCGCCCCACCGCAGCGGCTGCTGTGGGCCCGGCTCTCGGTCTTCGCCGGGCAGTTCGACCTGGAGGCCGTCGAGTACATCTGCAGCGGGCCCGACCTGCCCGCCGACTCGGTGCTCGACGTGCTGTCCGGGCTGCTGGCCCAGTCCGTGGTGCTGCGCGAGGACTCCCCCGCCGGCACCCGCTACCGGATGCTCGACACCGTGCGCGAGTACGGCGCCGAGTGGCTGGCCGCCACCGGGGACACCGACCGGCTGCGCCGACGGCACCGGGACTGGTTCCTGGGGCTCGCGACCTGGTGCGAGCTGGACTGGTTCAGCCCCCGGCAGCCGGAGGTCGCGGCCCGGGCCGAGAGCGAGCTGCCGAATCTGCGCCGGGCCATGGAGTGCTCCCTGGAGAGCCCGCAGGAGGCGCACCTGGCGCAGCACCTGGCGGGCACGCTGTGGTTCCTGTGGGTGGGCTGCGGGCGCCTCTCGGAGGGCCGGCACTGGCTGGAGCACGTACTGGAGGAGGAGACCCCGTACGACTCCTCGCGGCTGAAGGCCCTGTGGGTGCTGGGGTACGTCGCGGTCCTCCAGGGGGACCCCGTCGGGGCGATCTCCGCGCTCACCGAGTGCCGGGAGGAGGCCGAGGCGGCGGATGACGCCACCGCCGCCGCGTACGCCGTCCACCGCACCGGCTGCCTGGCCCTGGTCACCGACGACATGGAGCGCGCCCGGGGCCTGCTGGACGACGCGCTCCGCCGGTACCGGGAGCTGGGCGAGCTGAACAGCAACGTCCTGATGGCCCAGGTCGAACTGGCCATGGCCACCGGCTTCCTGGGGGACGCGGATCAGGCCGTCGCGATCTGCGAGGAGGTCCGGGACATCTGCGAGGACCACGGCGAGCGGTGGGCCCTGAGCTACGCGCTGTACGTCCTCGCCTACGCCACCCTGGAACGCGGCGACCCGGGACGGGCCCGGCGGCTGCTCCTGGAATCACTGGCGATCAGCCACGGCTTCCACGACCTGCTCGGCACGGTCCTGGTCCTCGAACTGCTGGCCCTGGTCACGGTCACCGAGGGGGACGCCGCCGAGGCGGCGCTGCTCCAGGGGGCCGCCGCCCGGATCTGGCCCTCGGTGGGGCTGCCGCTGTTCGGTTCGGCGTACTACGGGGCGCCGAGGGCCCGCTGCGAGGAGCTGGCGCTGCGGGAACTGGGCGGGACGCGGTACGCGGCGGCGCTCGGGGCGGGCGGGGAGCTGACACCGGACGCGGCGGTGGCCCGGGCGCTCCTGACGCGGGAGGACGCGAAAGCCCGCCGCCTCCCCGGAGAACGGGAAGGGGCGGGCCTGAGCGCCGGTGAAGAGCGGCTACGCCTGGATCAGCGGGCGTAGTACTCGACGACGAGCTGCTCGTCGCAGATCACGGGGATTTCCTTGCGGTTCGGGTCCCGGTCAAGGCGGAAGGCCAGGGCCTTCAGGTTCACCTGGAGGTAGCGCGGGGTCTCGCCATCGGTGTCGTAACCACCCTCGCGGGCCACCTGGAAGGGGACCTTGGAGCGGCTGCGCTCGCGGACCTGGACGACGTCGTCCGGGCGGACGCGGAACGACGGCTTGTCGACCTTGCCACCGTTGACCTCGATGTGGCCGTGGACGACCATCTGACGGGCCTGGTAGATGGTCCGGGCGATGCCCGAACGCAGGACCAGCGCGTCGAGACGGCGCTCGAGCTCGACGACCAGCGCCTCGCCCGTCTTGCCCTCGGCCTTCTTGGCGCGGTCGTAGGCACGCGCCATCTGGCGCTCGCTGATGTCGTACTGCGCGCGCAGACGCTGCTTCTCCAGCAGACGGACCTTGTAGTCCGAGTTCTGCTTGCGGCCGCGGCCGTGCTCGCCCGGCGGGTAGGGGCGGGCCTCGAAGTACTTGACCGCCTTCGGCGTCAGCGCGATGCCGAGCGCGCGGCTCTTCTTGACCTTGGGACGCGACTGATTAGGCACGTTCTCCAGACCTCCGTTGTAGGTTAGGTTAGGCTCACCTTACTCAAGGAGATCGCATGTCTCGCCCTGGGAACACCACACACGTCACGGACAGCACAGACAGCATCGACGCGCCTGAAGGCGTCGAGATGACGGAGGACCGATCAGATCGTGGTCAGCCGCGTCCCAGCGGGCTTGAAATCACACGGATGCCGTCAGCAGCCGAGCGCACACGAACTCTCGTACAGAGTACCTGCTCCGCGGTGCTGCTCGTGCCCGGGCTCGAAGCGGCGGGCTCGGACCAGCTCATGCCACTGTCCCGCGGTGTCGGCCCGGACGGCGATCTCTTCCTCGAACTCCCCGCGGACTCCCCGGCCGTACGGGCCGCGACACACGCCCAGGACGACGAGCTGCCGGCCGTGCTGGAGATCACCGATGTCGCTCCGGTCTCGGTGCCCCACCGTATCCGGGGCCGGGCCCGCGTCAGCGGCCGGCTGACCGCCGTCCCCGGGATGGCGGGCCCCGGCCGGACGATGCTGCGCCTGGAGACGGACGAGGCGCACATCGACGACCTGTGGGGGGTGGAGGGCGTGGAGGCCGACGCCTTCCGCGACGCCTCCCCCGACCCGCTCGCCGCGCACGAGGCGGACCTGCTCCAGCATCTGTACGCGGCACACGGCGAGGAGCTGGCGGGGCTGTGCGAACTGCTCGGCGAGCGGGCCGTGTGCACCTGCGCCGAGCACCGGCCGGACGTGGTGCCCCTGGCCCTGGACCGGCTCGGACTGCGGGTGCGCTTCCGCGAGCGGGGCGGCAACTGCTTCGACGCGCGCTTCGAGTTCCCCCGGCCGGTGCGGGACGTGGTGGAGCTGAGCCACGCCATGCACACGCTCTTCGCGGCCGCCGCGCGATGAGCGGCGCACGCCCGGGACTCAGGCCGTGTTCGTCCCGTCCTCGCCGTCCGTCCGGCCCAGCCGCTCCCTGACCCGGTCCACCACGTCCGCGTACCGCGCCTCGGCGCCGTAGCGGGTGGGGCGGTAGTACCGCTTGTCGCTCACCGCGTCCGGCGCGTACTGCTGGGCGGCGATGCCGCCGGGCACGTCGTGCGGGTAGACGTAGCCCTGGGCGTGGCCGAGCTTGGCCGCGCCCTTGTAGTGGCCGTCGCGGAGATGGGCGGGGACCGGGCCGGCCAGCCCCTTGCGGATGTCCTCGCGGGCGGCGGAGATCGCCAGCGTCGCCGCGTTGGACTTGGGGGCGAGGGCCAGGGCGATGGTGGCGTGGCTGAGAGTGAGCGCCGCCTCGGGGAAGCCGATCAAGGCGACGGCCTGGGCGGCGGCGACCGCGGTGGGCAGCGCCGTCGGGTCGGCGAGGCCGATGTCCTCGCTGGCCGAGATCATCAGCCGCCGGGCGATGAACCTCGGGTCCTCCCCCGCCTCGATCATGCGGGCCAGGTAGTGCAGGGCCGCGTCCACGTCGGAGCCCCGGATGGACTTGATCAGGGCGCTGGCCACGTCGTAGTGCTGGTCGCCGTCCCGGTCGTACTTCACGGCCGCCCGGTCGACGGTCTCCTCCAGGGTGAGGAGCGTGATCTCCTCCTCCTGCTTGGACAGCGCGGCCCCGGCGGCGGCCTCCAGGGCGGTCAGCGCTCGGCGGGCGTCGCCCCCGGCGATGCGCAGCAGGTGCCCCTCGGCATCCTCCGGGAGGGACACCGCTCCGCCGAGGCCGCGTTCGTCGGTGAGGGCGCGGCGCAGCAGACCGCGCAGGTCGTCGTCGGTCAGGGGCTCCAGCGTGAGCAGCAGCGAGCGCGAGAGGAGCGGCGAGATGACGGAGAAGTACGGGTTCTCCGTGGTCGCGGCGATCAGGGTGACCCAGCGGTTCTCGACGGCGGGGAGCAGGGAGTCCTGCTGGGCCTTGGAGAAGCGGTGGATCTCGTCCAGGAAGAGGACGGTCTCCTTGCCGTAGCCCCCGGTGGCGCGGCGGGCGCCTTCGATCACGGAGCGGACTTCCTTGACGCCCGCGGTGATCGCGGAGAGCTCGACGAATCGTTTGTTCGTCGCCTTGCTGACCACGTACGCGAGGGTGGTCTTGCCGATGCCGGGCGGGCCCCAGAGGATGACCGAGGAGGGGCCGGCCGGGCCGCCGCCGCTTTCGCCGACCAGACGGCGCAGGGGCGAGCCGGGCTTGAGCAGATGCTGCTGGCCGACGACCTCGTCCAGCGTACGCGGACGCATCCGGACGGCCAGCGGGCTGCTGGACGGATCCTTCTCCTGGCGGTCTTCGGCAGCGGCGGTGAAAAGGTCGGGCTCCACGTCTCGAAGCCTATGTCACCGCACTGACAACGCGGCCGGGCCGGTGGTCCGGCCCGGCGGTGCCGGGGCGGGTGGGGTCAGCTGGTCCAGAAGTCCCACCAGCGGGTCAGGATCAGCATGCCGATGATGCCGATCCACAGCACCGGCGGCACCCAGTGGAACTCGGTGAGGCCGTTGCGCAGCCAGGAGGGCGCGGGGATGATCCCGTGCCGGATGTTGTGCGTGGTGACGTAGCAGAACATGAGGATGGTGGCGACCCAGGCCAGGCAGCACCACAGGCACAGCGAGTTGATGTTGTACAGCGACTGGTACTGGAGCCAGGTGCAGAAGCCGACGCCGAACAGGGTGCCCGCGTTCATGCCGAGCCAGTACCAGGGGCGGAAGCGTGCTCCGGCGAGCAGGGCCAGGCCGATACCGATGATCACCGGGTAGGTGACCATGCCGAGCCACGGGTTCGGGAAGCCGAAGGCGGACGCCTGCTCGCTCTTCATGATGTTGCCGCAGGCGACCACGGGGTTGAGGCTGCAGCCGGGGACGAAGGAGGGGTCCTCCATCATCTTGAGCTTGTCGAGCGTGATGACCCAAGCGGCGAGCGTTCCGGCGGCGCCCGTGATCATCAGCAGGATGGCCAGCGCGCGGCTGCCGCCGAACGTCCGCTTCCCGCCCCTCTCGTCCTGGTCGGAGGAGGGATGGTCAACCGCTGCAGTCGTCATATCGCCGTTTCCGTCACTGAGTAGCCTGCTGGGGCAGGGTCATTGTGCCGCACGACTCGGCCGCTCTTCCGTTCGATGCACATAAAGACGTACGCGACGCAGCGGGCCCGCTCGGGGGCGGATCCCGGGCCCCGCAGCCGCGACGAAGGCCTTCGCGTCCCGCCCGGCCCTCTCACGGGCGTCACATCCCGCACGGACGGAATCACCGTGCGGGATGAATCCACGCCCGCCGCGTTGACGGAAGGGGGGCGGGCGCTCCGCCCGCCCCCCTTCCCCCGCTCACGCCAGGCGTGCGCGGACCGTCTCGACCACGTCGGAGACGGGGACCGGCGTCTGCTCGCCGGACTCCATGTCCTTGAGCTGGACGTGGCCCTCGGCCAGGTCGCGCTCGCCGGCCACGATCGTGAACCGGGCGCCCGAGCGGTTGGCGCTCTTCATGGCGCCCTTCAGCCCCCGGCCGCCGAACGCGAAGTCCGCGGCCACGCCCTCCCGGCGCAGCCGGGTGACGACGCCGAACAGGACCCGGCGCGCCTCCTCGCCGAGCGGGACCGCGAAGACGCTGGTGGTGGAGGGCAGGTCCAGCTCGACGCCCTCGGCCTCCAGGGCGAGGACCGTGCGGTCGACGCCGAGCGCCCAGCCGACCGACGGCAGCGCCGGGCCGCCGATCATCTCGGAGAGCCCGTCGTAGCGGCCGCCGCCGCCCACCGCGGACTGCGAGCCGAGACCGTCGTGCACGAACTCGAAGGTGGTGCGCGTGTAGTAGTCGAGGCCGCGGACCAGCCTCTCGTCGTCCTCGTAGATCACGCCCGCCTCGTTGAGCAGGTCGCGGACCTGCTCGTGGTACGCCTTGCACGCGTCGCACAGGAAGTCGCGCAGCACCGGGGCGCCGGTCAGCTGCTTCTGGACCTCGGGGCGCTTGTCGTCGAGGACGCGCAGCGGGTTGATCTCGATGCGCCGGCGGGTCTCCTCGTCCAGGTCCAGCTCGCGCAGGAAGCCCTGGAGCGCGTCGCGGTAGACGGGACGGCACTCCTTGTCGCCCAGCGAGTTCAGCAGGATCCGGAACTCGCGCAGGCCCAGCGCGCGGTACGCCTGGTCGGCGAGGATGATCAGCTCGGCGTCCAGCGCCGGGTCCTCGGCGCCGATGGCCTCGGCCCCGACCTGCGAGAAGTGGCGGTAGCGGCCCTTCTGCGGACGCTCGTAGCGGTAGTACGAGCCGGAGTACCAGAGCTTGACCGGCAGGTTGCCCAGCTTGTGGAGGTTGGCCTCCAGGGCCGCCCGGAGCACCGAAGCGGTGCCCTCGGGGCGCAGGGCGAGCTGGGAGCCGCCCTTGGTGGTGAGGGTGTACATCTCCTTGGTGACGATGTCGGTGGACTCGCCGACGCCCCGGGAGAAGAGGGCCACGTCCTCGAAGCCGGGGGTCTCGATGTAGCCGTAGCCGGAGTTCTTCAGCGGGGCGGCGATCGCCTCGCGCACCGCCAGGTACTTCGCGGAGTCCGGCGGGGTCAGGTCGTACGTGCCCTTGGGGGCCTTGAAGGTGCTCACGATTCCGCTTTCGTCACATTCCTCGTCGGGGCGCGTCCGCACCGGTCATCCCGGTCAGAAACGGGTTGGTGGCGCGCTCGCGGCCGATGGTCGTCTGGGGGCCGTGGCCGGACAGCACCACGGTCGAGTCGTCGAGCGGCAGGCACACACGGGCCAGCGACTCGAGGAGCTCGGCGTGGTCGCCGCCGGGCAGGTCGGTGCGTCCGACGGAGCCGGCGAAGAGCAGGTCGCCCGAGAAGAGGACCGGGGGGACCTCCGGGGTCTCGGGCATCCTGAACGTCACCGACCCCTTGGTATGGCCGGGCGCGTGCGAGACGCCGAACTCCATGCCCGCGAGGCTGAGGCGGGCCCCGTCGGTCAGCTCCTGGACGTCGTCCGGCTCGCCCACGGTCAGCTCGCCCATGAGCGGCATCCCGATGGAGCGGCCGAGCGCCTTCTCCGGGTCGCTCATCATGTAGCGGTCCCGGGGGTGGATCCAGGCCGGGACGTCGTGCGCGCCGCACACCGGGACGACCGAGGCGACATGGTCGATGTGGCCGTGCGTGAGGACGACGGCGACGGGCTTGAGCCGATGCTTCTTCAGCGTTTCCTCGACTCCGGCGGCGGCCTGGTGGCCCGGGTCGATGATCACGCACTCCTCACCCGCGGAGGGGGCGACCAGGTAACAGTTGGTCCCCCAGGCCCCGGCGGGGAACCCGGCAATCAGCACGATCGTCCTTAATCGGTAGTCCTGCGCGGAAGAGCGACCGCGAGGTCACAGCAGTTCAGAGCCTACCGGCGCTCCTCATTCCACAGCTAACCCATATACGGTACGGGGCGACCCAGGCCCGAACACACGACGTACAAGGAGAACACCCGGTGGTCACCAGCGATCAGCGGCGGCGGCAGCTCGCCCGGGAGAAGTACGAGCGGCAGCAGCGGCGCCGGGAGGAGGCCCGGCGCCGGACGAGGCGGCTGACGCTCGCCATCACCTCGGCCGTCGCCGTGGTGGCGGTCATCGGCGGCGCGACGTACCTCGCCACCAGCGGGGACGACGACAAGGGCAAGACGGACGCGGCGGCGAGCCAGAGCCCGTCGGCCGAGGCGTCGCCCTCCCCCACGGAGGAGGCGAAGCCCGAGCCGGCGATGAAGATCGACAAGAAGGCCGAGTACGCGATGTCGCTCAGGACGAGCCAGGGCGACATCGCGTTCACCATGGACGCGTCGAAGACCCCGCACACGACGAACTCCTTCAAGTCGCTGGCCGACAAGAAGTTCTTCGACGGCACCAAGTGCCACCGGCTGACCACCGAGAACATCTTCGTGCTGCAGTGCGGCGACCCCAAGGGGGACGGCAGCGGCGGCCCGGGCTACACCATCCCCGACGAGAACCTGACCGCGCTCGGCAAGGCGGGCGCGGACGGCTCGGTGACGTACCCGGCGGGCACGGTGGCGATGGCCAACACGGGCCAGCCGCACAGCGGCGGGAGCCAGTTCTTCCTCGTCTACAAGGACAGCAAGCTGCCGCCCACGTACACGCCGTTCGGCACGATGGACGAGAAGTCGCTGAAGATCGTCGAGACCGTCGGCAAGGCCGGCGTCGAGGGCGGCGGCCCCGACGGTGCGCCGAAGAAGCCTGTGAACATCTCGAAGCTGACCGTCGACAAGGTGTGATCCCGGGGGCGGGCCCGCCGGGCGCCGAATAAATCCGGCCGGGCTGAGTGCGGACAGCCGGGCGGCCCGTCGCCTAGATTGGCGTCGTGCAGGGCGGGCGGTGCCCGCCCCAGGAAACTGTGGACGATGCCAGGGGGTGACCCCCTCACGGGCATCAGGTGGAGGAGGCGCTGTGAGCAGCGACCCGTGGGGCCGTGTCGATGAGACAGGCACCGTGTACGTGCGTACGGCCGACGGCGAGCAGGTCGTCGGATCGTGGCAGGCCGGTTCGCCGGCGGAGGCCCTGGCCTACTTCGAGCGCAAGTACGAGGGCATTGTGGTCGAGATCGGCCTCCTCGAACGGCGGGTGAAGACCACCGATCTGTCCGCGAAGGACGCGACGACCGCCATCGAGCACCTGCGTACCCAGGTCGACGAGCACCACGCCGTCGGCGACCTGGACGCGCTGCGCAAGCGGCTGGACGCGCTCGTCGCGACGGTCGATTCGCGGCGCGAGGAGCGCAAGGCCCAGAAGGCGAAGCAGGCCGACGAGGCGAAGCATGCCAAGGAGGCCCTGGTCGCCGAGGCCGAGGAGCTGGCGCAGAGCGAGCAGTGGCGCTCCGCGGGCGAGCGGCTGCGCGCCCTCGTGGACACGTGGAAGGGCCTGCCCAGGCTCGACCGCAAGTCCGACGACGAGCTGTGGCACCGCTTCTCGCACGCCCGCTCGGCGTTCTCCAAGCGCCGCAAGGCCCACTTCGCCTCGCTGGACGCCCAGCGCGAGGAGGCCCGCAAGGTCAAGGAGAAGCTGGTCGTCGAGGCCGAGGCGCTCTCCGGGTCGACGGACTGGGGGACGACGGCCGCCCGCTACCGCGACCTGATGACCCAGTGGAAGGCGGCGGGCCGCGCCCAGCGCGAGGCCGAGGACGAACTGTGGAACCGTTTCCGCGGTGCCCAGGACGTCTTCTTCGCCGCCCGTGGCGAGGTCTTCGCGGAGCGCGACGCGGAGCAGGGCGAGAACCTCAAGCTCAAGGAGGAGCTCGCCGACGAGGCCGAGAAGCTGGTGCCGGTGACGGACCTGAAGGCGGCCAGGGCCGCGTTCCGGGGCATCAACGAGCGCTGGGAGGCCATCGGCCACGTGCCGCGTGACGCCCGCCCGAAGGTCGAAGGGCGGATGCAGGCGGTGGAGCGGGCGCTCCAGGAGGCCGAGGAGGCCGAGTGGCGCCGGACGAACCCGGAGGCGCGGGCCCGCGCCGCGGGTCTGACCGGTCAGCTCCAGGCCGCCGTGGACAAGCTGCGGGGCCAGATCGACACCGCCCGCGCCTCGGGCAACAACGCCCGTGCGGACAAGCTGGCCCGTGAGCTGGAGGGCCGGCAGGCCCTGCTCGACCAGGCGCTCAAGGGCCTGGAGGAGTTCGGCGGCTGACCCGGCTCCGGCACTGCACTTCGTGAGAGGGGCCCTTCCGCGCTCGCGCGGAAGGGCCCCTCTTCGTGTGCGTGACTACGGCCGGCGGGCCGATGTCACGCGGTAGACGTCGTAGACGCCCTCCACGCCCCGTACGGCCTTCAGGACGTGGCCGAGGTGCTTCGGGTCGCCCATCTCGAAGGTGAAGCGCGAGGTGGCGACCCGGTCGCGGGAGGTCTGCACGGCCGCGGACAGGATGTTGACGTGCTGGTCCGAGAGGACCCGGGTGACGTCCGACAGGAGTCGGGAGCGGTCCAGGGCCTCGACCTGGATGGCGACCAGGAAGACCGAGGACTGGGTGGGCGCCCACTCGACGTCCAGGATCCGTTCCGGCTGCTGGGAGAGCGAGTCGACGTTCACGCAGTCGGCTCGGTGCACGGAGACGCCGCTGCCCCGGGTGACGAAGCCGATGATGGGGTCGCCGGGCACGGGCGTGCAACAGCGGGCGAGTTTGACCCACACGTCGTCGACGCCCTTGACGACGACCCCGGGGTCGGCGTTGGAGCGGCGCTTGGCGCGGCTGCGGGAGGGCGGGGTGCTCTCCTCCAGGTCCTCGTTGGCCGCGTCCTCGCCGCCGAGGGCCTGGACCAGCTTCTGCACGACGCCCGCCGCGGCGACGTGGCCCTCGCCGATCGCGGCGTACAGGGACGAGATGTCGGGGTAGCGCATCTCGTGCGCCAGCGTGACCAGCGAGTCGCCGGTCAGGATGCGCTGGATCGGCAGGTTCTGCTTGCGCATGGCCCGCGCGATGGCGTCCTTGCCCTGCTCGATCGCCTCGTCGCGGCGCTCCTTGGAGAACCAGGCACGGATCTTGTTGCGGGCCCGGGGCGACTTGACGAAGCCCAGCCAGTCGCGGGAGGGCCCGGCACCGGCCGCCTTCGAGGTGAAGACCTCCACGAGGTCGCCGTTGTCGAGCGTGGACTCCAGCGGCACGAGCCTGCCGTTGACCCGGGCTCCTATCGTGCGGTGGCCGACCTCCGTGTGGACGGCGTACGCGAAGTCGACCGGGGTGGCCCCGGCCGGCAGCGCTATGACGTCGCCCTTGGGCGTGAAGACGAAGACCTCGTTGCGCGAGAGGTCGAAGCGCAGCGACTCCAGGAACTCGCTGGGGTCCTCGGTCTCCTTCTGCCAGTCCAGGAGCTGGCGGAGCCACGCCATGTCGTTGACGGTGTCCTGGCCGCGCCCGGTGTTCTTGGGGACGTCGGTGCGCACCTTGGAGGCGCCCGCGACGGCCTCCTGCTTGTACTTCCAGTGGGCGGCGATGCCGTACTCGGCGCGGCGGTGCATGTCGAACGTACGGATCTGGAGCTCGACGGGCTTGCCGCTGGGGCCGATCACCGTGGTGTGCAGTGACTGGTACATGTTGAACTTGGGCATCGCGATGTAGTCCTTGAACCGGCCGGGGACCGGATTCCATCGCGCGTGCACGGTGCCGAGCGCCGCGTAGCAGTCGCGGACGGTATCCACGAGGACCCGGATGCCGACCAGGTCGTAGATCTCCGCGAAGTCGCGGCCCCGCACGATCATCTTCTGGTAGACGCTGTAGTAGTGCTTGGGCCGTCCGGTGACGGTGGCCTTGATGCGGGCGGCGCGCAGGTCCGCCTGGACCTCGTCGGTGACGATGGCGAGGTATTCGTCGCGCTTGGGCGCGCGCTCGGCCACCAGCCGCACGATCTCGTCGTACATCTTGGGGTAGAGGATCGCGAAGGCGAGGTCCTCCAGCTCCCACTTGATGGTGTTCATGCCCAGGCGGTGGGCGAGCGGGGCGTAGATCTCCAGCGTTTCGCGGGCCTTCTTCTCCTGCTTCTCCCGCTTGAGGTACCGCATGGTGCGCATGTTGTGCAGCCGGTCGGCGAGCTTGATGACCAGGACGCGCGGGTCCTTGGCCATGGCGACGACCATCTTGCGCACGGTCTCGGCCTGCGCGGCCTCGCCGAACTTCACCTTGTCCAGCTTGGTGACGCCGTCGACCAGCAGGGCGACCTGGTCGCCGAAGTCGCGGCGCAGGGTGTCCAGACCGTACTCGGTGTCCTCGACCGTGTCGTGCAGCAGCCCGGCCATCAGGGTGGCCGGGTCCATGCCCAGTTCGGCGAGGATCGTGGTGACGGCGAGCGGGTGCGTGATGTACGGGTCGCCGCTCTTGCGCTTCTGGCCGCGGTGCCAGCGCTCGGCGACCTGGTAGGCGCGCTCGATCTGGCGGAGCGTGGCGGTCTCGGTCTTGGCGTCGTTGCCGCGGACGATCCGCAGCAGCGGTTCGAGGACCGGGTTGTACGGGCTGGAGCGCTGGACGCCGAGGCGGGCGAGGCGGGCCCGGACGCGGTTGGAGGAGCCGCCGGAGCGGGAGGCGGGGCCGGTGGGCGAGGTGGACCCGGCGGCGGGTTTCGCGGGGGGCTTGGGCGCGGTCGGGGCGGGCGCGGCCGGCTGGGCG
>NZ_JAAGNI010000457.1 GCF_010550605.1 Streptomyces sp. SID9727 | reverse complement strand
CGTCGGCGCCCTGTTCCCGTGCCGCGGCGATCGCGGCCTCGGCGCACAGGTCCTGGAGGACGACGTCCCCCGAGCGAGCGGCGATGCGGGCCAGCCGGAGCGGCGGCAGCAGTCCGCGCTCGACGGCGACGCGGTGGGCGAACCTCCGCGTCGCCCGGTCGGCGTTCTGCAGCAACGGGTGCACGGCCTCGGCGGGGCCCTCGCGCAGCACCCGGCCCAGCAGCTCCACGGCGAACCCGCCCCGCTCGCGCCGGCCCAGGAGCAGGATCAGCTCCGCCCGCGCGACGAGACCGGCGGCCGGTGCCTCGGCGAGCAGGGCCCGGGCCCGCTCGCGGACCGGAGCCGCCCAGTCCGAGCACCGGATGACGAGGAGGGGCAGCAGGTCCGGCCAGTAGGCCACCCGGTCGAGCGCCGCCTCCCGGACCCGGCCGTCGGGGTGGCACAGGGCGAGGGCGGCTCCGGATTCGGCCGGTGCGGCGTTCCGGTCCCGGCGCGGCGCGTCCCAGCCGTCCGGCGCGTACCAGGGCGGGTGCCGCACCGCCAGGTCGAGTTCGACCCAGTGCTCCGCCGAGTCCCGTCCGCCGAGCGCTTCCCGCAGCGGCACGCCTTCGGCCAGCTGCCCCACCGTCGTCCAGGCGTCGTCCATGATCCCCCCAGGTGTTCCCGGTGCCGACCGTACACGCGGCCGGGCGGCACCACCCCGTGCGTCTTTGACAAAAAATACAGAGCTCTGCATAGTTATGCCTATCAGTGATCGTGGCACTTCCGAGGAGCACGTAGTGAGCAACGGCAACGGCAACGGCGACGTACGTCTCTGGGGCGCCCGCTTCGCCGACGGTCCGGCCGAGGCGCTGGCCCGGCTGTCCGCGTCCGTCCACTTCGACTGGCGTCTCGCGCCGTACGACATCGCCGGCTCCCGCGCCCACGCCCGCGTCCTCCACAAGGCCGGCCTGCTCACCGAGGACGAGCTGAACCGGATGACCGCCGGGCTCGACCAGCTCGAAGCGGACGTGGCCGACGGCTCCTTCACCGGCACCATCGCCGACGAGGACGTCCACACCGCCCTGGAGCGCGGTCTGCTGGAGCGGCTGGGCCCCGATCTCGGCGGCAAGCTCCGCGCCGGCCGGTCCCGCAACGACCAGATCGCCACGCTCTTCCGGATGTACCTGCGCGACCACGCCCGCATCATCGGCGGCCTGGTCGCCGACCTCCAGGACGCCCTGGTCGGCCTCGCGGAGGCCCACCCGGACGTCGCCATGCCCGGCCGTACGCACCTCCAGCACGCCCAGCCGGTGCTCTTCGCCCACCACGTCCTGGCCCACGCGCAGTCCCTGTCCCGGGACGCGGAGCGGCTGCGGCAGTGGGACGAGCGGACCGCCGTCTCGCCGTACGGCTCCGGTGCGCTGGCCGGGTCCTCGCTGGGACTCGACCCGGAAGCGGTCGCGGCCGACCTCGGCTTCGAGCGGGGCTCGGTGGGCAACTCGATCGACGGCACGGCGTCCAGGGACTTCGTCGCCGAGTTCGCGTTCGTCACCGCGATGATCGGCGTCAACCTCTCCCGGATCGCCGAGGAGATCATCATCTGGAACACGAAGGAGTTCTCCTTCGTCACCCTGCACGACGCCTTCTCGACCGGCTCCTCGATCATGCCGCAGAAGAAGAACCCGGACATCGCCGAGCTGGCCCGGGGCAAGTCCGGGCGGCTCATCGGCAACCTGACCGGCCTGATGGCGACGCTCAAGGCCCTGCCGCTCGCGTACAACCGCGACCTCCAGGAGGACAAGGAGCCGGTCTTCGACTCCTGCGACCAGCTGGAGGTCCTGCTCCCCGCCTTCACCGGCATGATGGCGACGCTCACCGTCAACCGGGACCGCATGGAGGAGCTGGCCCCGGCCGGCTTCTCGCTCGCGACGGACATCGCGGAGTGGCTGGTCAAGAAGGGCGTGCCGTTCCGCGTCGCCCACGAGGTGGCCGGCGAGTGCGTCAAGGAGTGCGAGCACCACGGCATCGAGCTGGACGAGCTGACGGACGAGCAGTTCGCGAAGATCTCCGAGCACCTGACCCCGGAGGTCCGCACCGTGCTCAACGTGGCCGGCGCCCTCGCCTCCCGCAGCGGACGCGGCGGCACCGCCCCCTCGGCCGTCGCCGTCCAGCTGGCCGAGGTCAAGGCCGACCTCGCGGTCCAGCACGCCTGGGCGGACGCGCGCAAGTAGCCGGGAGCGCGTCGCGGGCTACGTTGAGGGTTGAGGGGTGTCCCGTGGTCCCCGGCGGGCGACCAGGGGACACCGCCCGCGTCCTGACCGACGACGAGGAGACCGCGATGCCGTTCGCCCGACTGTCCGAAGCGACCACCCCCACCGCCCACATCGGGCTCGGCCTGGCCGCCGTCGGCCGGCCCGGCTACATCAATCTCCACCGCGACCGCGACCTGCCCGCCGACCGCTCGCCCGACGCCCTGCGCGACCGTACGCACGAACTCCTCGACGCCGCCTACGCGCAGGGCGTCCGCTACGTCGACGCGGCCCGCTCCTACGGGCGCGCCGAGGAGTTCCTGGCCGGCTGGCTGGCCGCGCACCCCGAGGCGGACGACGTCGTCGTCGGCAGCAAGTGGGGCTACACCTACACCGCCGACTGGGGCCTCCACGCGGAGACGCACGAGGTCAAGGACCACGGCCTCGCCGCGTTCGAGCGCCAGCGCGCCGAGACCGCCGCGCTGCTCGGCGACCGGCTCGACCTCTACCAGATCCACTCGGTGACCCCGGACAGCCCGGCGCTCACCGACAAGGAGCTCCACGCCCGCCTCGCCGAACTGGCCGCCAGGGGCGTCAGCGTCGGCCTCTCCACCAGCGGTCCCGCCCAGGCCGAGGCGATCCTCGCCGCCCTCGCCGTCACCGTCGACGGCGCCCCCCTCTTCCGCACGGTCCAGGCCACCTACAACGCGCTGGAGACCTCGGCGGGTCCCGCGCTCGCCGAGGCGCACGCCGCCGGACTCACCGTCATCGTCAAGGAGGGCCTGGCCAACGGCCGGCTCGCCGGCGACCAGGCGCCCGCCGTCGTGCGGGAGATCGCCGACGAGGAGGGGCTCGGGAGCGACGCGGTCGCCCTGGCCCTGGTGCTCCACCAGCCGTGGGCCGGCGTCGTGCTCTCCGGCGCGGCCACCGTCGCCCAGCTCTCCGGCAACCTCCACGCGGCCGTCCCCGTCCTCGACGAGGGGCGGCGCGCCAGGCTGGAGGCCCTGGTGGAGGAGCCGGAGGCGTACTGGCGGCACCGCGCCTCACTGCCCTGGAGCTGACCTGGGAGGGGTCGGGGACCCGCATGAGACGCGAATGTCTCATGCGGGTTAGTGTTGTCCCATGACTCTTGATCGTGAGCAGGTGCTGCGCAGCGCCGCCGCCCTGCTGACCCGCAAATCCACCGCCACCATGGACGAGGTCGCCAAGGCCGTCGGCATCGGGCGCGCGACCCTGCACCGGCACTTCGCCGGACGGGACGCCCTGATCAGGGCGTTGGAAGAGCTCGGGATCCAGGAGTTCGCGGCCGCGCTCGACGCCGCCCTGATGGACGAGGGCACGAGCGAGGAGGCGCTGCGCCGGTTCGTCGTCGCCGTCGAGCCGAGCGCCGGACTGCTCTCCTTCCTCGTGACCGAGAACCAGCTCTTCGAGGGCGACGGCCAGAACGCCGGCTGGGACCGGCTGGACGCCCGCCTCGCCGCCTTCTTCCGGCGCGGCCAGGAACGCGGCGAATTCCGCATCGACCTGACCCCGGCCTGGCTCACCGAGGCGCTGTACGGGCTCATCGGCAGCGGGGCGTGGGCCGTTCAGGCGGGCCGGGTGGCCGCGCGGGACTTCCCCTACATGATCGCCGAGTTGCTGCTCGGCGGCGTACGCCGGAGCGTGGAGCAATGAGCAGCGTCGAAGAGCACCCGGAGCCCCCCGTCGACCCGTACCGCCCCGGGCGGTGGATCGCGCTGGCCGTCCTCGTCCTCGCCGTGCTGCTGGTGGCCGTCGACGCGACCGTGCTCGGTCTGGCGACCCCGTTCCTCAGCGAGGACCTGGAGCCGACCGGCACCCAGCTGCTCTGGATCGGCGACGTCTACTCCTTCGTCATCGCCGGGCTCCTGGTCTCCATGGGCAGCCTCGGTGACCGCATCGGCCGCAAGAAGCTGCTGCTCTGCGGCGCCACCGCCTTCGGCGCGGTCTCGGTGCTCAACGCCTACGCGCACACGCCCGAGATGATGATCGTGGCGCGGGCGCTGCTCGGCGTCGCGGGCGCCACCCTGATGCCGTCCACCCTCGCCCTGATCCGCAACCTCTTCCACGACCCCCGCGAGCGCAGCCTCGCCATCGGCATCTGGGGCGCGATGGCCTCGGCCGGCGCCGCCGTCGGGCCCGTCGTCGGCGGCTTCCTCCTCGAACACTTCTGGTGGGGCTCGGTCTTCCTGATCAACCTGCCCGTCATGGCGGTGCTCGTGGCGGTCGGCGTCAAGATGATCCCCGAGTCGAAGAACCCGGCGCCCGGACCGTGGGACCTGCCGAGCGTGGGCCTCTCGCTGGTCGGCATGATCGGCGTCGTCTACGCCATCAAGGAGATGGCCGCGCACGGCACGAGCTGGACCTCCGCCCTGGTTGGCGTCGCCGGGCTGCTGGCGCTGATCTGGTTCGTACGCCGTCAGTTCCGGCTCACCGCGCCGCTGCTGGACATGCGCCTCTTCCACCACCGGGGTTTCTCCGGAGCGGTCCTCGCCGACCTGCTGACCATCCTCGGCCTGTCCGGGATCGTCTTCTTCCTCTCCCAGTTCCTCCAGCTGGTCCAGGGCCGCGGGCCGCTGGAGGCCGGGCTCGCCGAACTGCCCGCCGCCGTCGGCGCCGTCACCGCGGGCCTGCTGGCGGGCACGGTCGCCCGGCGGTTCACCGTGCGGGTGGTGGTGTCCGGCGGGCTCGGCGCGATCGGCCTGGCGCTGGCCGCGGTCGCCGCCGTCCACCGGGACACGGCCTACCCGCTGATCGGCGCGCTGCTCCTGATCGTCGGCGTGGGCGCGGGCTTCGCGTTCACCGTGACGTCCGACGTCATCCTCTCCAGCGTCCCCAAGGAGCACGCGGGCGCCGCCTCCGCGGTCTCGGAGACGGCGTACGAGCTGGGCGCGGCGCTCGGCATCGCCCTGCTCGGCTCCATCGTGACCGGGGCCTACAAGGACTTCACCGCCCCGCCCGGCACCCCGCCCGCCGTCTCGGACGCCGCGCACGAATCGCTCGGGGGCGCCGTGGAGTCCTCGCACCTGCTGCCGCCGCACGAGGCCGCCGAGATGGTCACCGCCGCCCAGGACGCCTTCGTGGGCGGGCTGCACCTCGCCTCGGTCATCGGCGCCGTCGTCCTCGTGGCGACGGCGGCCGCCGCCTGGTTCCTGCTGCGCGGTCAGGAACTGGAGGAGGGCATCGTGCACGAGTAGGACGCGTACGAGAAGGGCCCGCTTCCCCCGGACCGGGGGAAGCGGGCCCTTCTCGTACGTTCCGCCGGGTCAGGCGGCCTTCGCCTTGGTCGCGTACATGTCCACGTACTCCTGGCCGGACAGCCGCATCACCTCGGCCATCACGGAGTCCGTCACGGCGCGCAGCACATAGCGGTCGCGGTCCATGCCCTCGTAGCGCGAGAACTCCATCGGCTCACCGAAGCGCACCGTGACCTTGCCCGGCCGGGGCAGACCCGAGCCGCCCGGCTGGAGCTTGTCCGTGCCGATCATCGCGAACGGCACCACCGGCGCGCCCGTCATCAACGTCAGCCGCGCGATGCCCGTACGGCCCCGGTAGAGCCGGCCGTCGGGGGAGCGGGTGCCCTCCGGGTAGATCGCGAACGCCTTGCCCTCCTCCAGGATCCGGCGCCCCGTCATCAGCGCCGCGACACCGCCGCGCCCACCGTCCCGGTCCACCGGGATCATGCCGACGCCCGTGAAGAACCAGGCCATCAGCCGGCCCTTGAGCCCCTTGCCCGTCACGTACTCGTCCTTGCCGATGAAGAACACCGGACGGTCGCAGCAGATCGGCATGATCATCGAGTCGATGAACGTCAGGTGGTTGCCCGCCAGGATCACCGGTCCCCTGCCCGGGATGTTCTCGATGCCCTCCACCCGGGGCCGGAACATCAGGCGCAGGATCGGTCCGAGCACTGCCTTGATGAGTGCGAGACGGGACAACGCTTCCTCCGGTGTAGTGGCCGGGCCCGGCCGAGGCGACGGATGGTGAAGGTCCATGCAGGTGAGGACGATACTCGCGGGTACCGGCCGATCGCACATCGGGTTCACGCGTCGGATACGCCGTGTCGCCACGTGTTCGCGCCATGTTCGTCCAGGTGCCGCCCCCGGAACCGTGCCCCTGCCTACGCTCGATCCTCGCTCGACAGGTGCCGTACATCACATGCGAGGAGCATTCATGACAGAGCGTGCGCAGGCCGCGCCGGGACGCCGGACCGTCATCGGGGCGGGGGCGGCCGCCCTCGGCACCGCCGCCCTGGGCGTCACCACGACGGCGCAGGCGGCCGACCGGAGCGGCACACACGGAGACCACGGCGGCCACCGCCTCGACCTGCCGGTCCCGACCGTCATCGGCCACCGGGGCACCAGCGGCTACCGCCCCGAACACACGCTGGGCTCCTACCAGCTCGCCCTGGACATGGGCGCGCACATCATCGAGCAGGACCTCGTCCCCACCCGCGACGGCCACCTCGTCTGCCGCCACGAGAACGACATCACCGCCACCACCGACGTCTCCGCGCACCCCGAGTTCGCGAACCGGCGGACCACCAAGACCGTCGACGGCGTCTCCCTCACCGGCTGGTTCACCGAGGACTTCACCCTCGCCGAGCTGAAGACGCTCCGCGCCAAGGAGCGCATTCCGGCCAACCGCCAGAAGAACACGCTGTACGACGGCCGCTGGGAGGTCCCCACCTTCGAGGAGGTCCTGCGCTGGGCCGACCGCGAGGGCCGCCGCCGCGGAAAGCCCGTCTGGCTGTACGTCGAGACCAAGCACCCCAGCTACTTCCGGGGCCTGGGGCTCGGCCTGGAGGAACCCCTCGCCAAGCTGCTGCGCCGCTACGGACGCCACCGCGCCCAGTCCCCGGTGATCCTCCAGTCCTTCGAGCCCGGCAGCGTCCAGCGCCTGGCGCGGCTCGTCGCGACCCCGCGCATCGTCCTGCTCTCCGGCGCGGGCAGCAAACCCTGGGACTTCGAGGTGTCCGGCGACCCGCGCACCACGGACGACCTGGTGAAGCCGGCCGGCCTGAAGTGGATGGCGTCCTTCGCGCAGGGCATTGGCCCCACCCTGGACCTGATCATCCCCAAGGACGCCGCCGGCCGGCTCACCGAGCCCACCACCCTGGTGCGCGACGCCCACGCCCAGGGCCTCGTCCTCCACCCGTACACGATGCGCAACGAGAACACCTTCCTGCCCGCGGACTTCCGGCGCGGCAGCGACCCCAACGCGTACGGGGACGCGTTCGGCGCCTTCGCCGCGTACTTCGCGACCGGGATCGACGGCATCTTCTCCGACAACCCGGACACCGCCCTGCTCGCGGCTGCGGACTTCGCGGCGAAGAGGTAGGACGACGGGCCCGACTCCCCGTCAGCAACCGGCTCCCATCACATCGCAGGGGAGTTGGCTATGTCACAGGGGAGTTTGGGCCCCATCCGTTCCCGATGCCTTGGATGTCTGCGCAGAATGCTCGCGGCGGAGGTTGTCGCTCCTGGACCGTGGGAAAGGAGCGGGAGACAACCGGCGGAGCAGGTGAGCGGGAGGCATGCGCACATGGGCATGAGCGTGATCATCTCGGCGGCGGACGTGCGGGACGCCGAAGAGATTCTGAAGCTGCAGTACCTCTGTTTCCAGAGCGAGGCGCAGCTGTACGGCAATTACCGCATCGACCCGCTCGTCCAGACCCTCGACTCGGTGCGCGCCGAGATCGCGGAGAACCTCGTCTACGTGGCGCGGCTCGGCGACGAGGTCGTCGGCTCGGTGCGGGGCTCGATCGACGAGGAGGGCGCGGGCCGGATCGGCAGGCTCTGCGTCCACCCGCGTCTCAGGGGCCACGGCCTCGGCGCCCGGCTGCTGCGGTCGGTGGAGGCGGGCCTCGCCGAGGAGCGCGCCGCCACCCGCTTCCGGCTGCACACCGGCCACCGCAGCGAGGGCAACCTGAGGCTCTACCAGCGCGCGGGGTACGCCGCCGTGGGCAACGCGACCAGCAGCGACGGGGTCATGATGATCCTGTTGGAGAAGGAGGCCCAGGCCCCCACCGCGTACGTGGCCAGCGCCTAGCCGTCCGGCGGGCGGTACGAGCGCCGCGCCCCGCCGTCACGCGGTCCGGGCGCGGCGCAGCCACATCATCCCGGTGACCGGCAGGATCACCGGGATGAACAGGTAGTCCCGGCCGCAGTACGACCACACGGTCGCGTCGGCGAACGCGGACGGCTCCACCAGCGTCCACGTCCCCACGATCAGCACCCCGGCCAGCTCGGCCGCGCAGCACACCAGCGCCGTCCGGCGTGCCCGCTCGCCGCCGCGCACCAGCGAGTACGTGATGAAGCCGTAGACGACCGCGGCGACCGCCGACAGCACGTACGCCAGGGGCGCGCGGCCGAAGTCCAGGATCATCTGGACGATCGAACGGGACGCCGCCGCCACGGTGAACACGCCGTAGAACCAGACGAGGACCCGGCCGGGGCCGGAACCCAGGTCGAAGGGCCGCTTCTCGCCGGCCGTCGCCCGCGTGGTGTCGGTGTCGGTCACGGTCAGCTTCCCCAGATGTCGTAGAGCCGTACTTCGAGGACGGCCAGGACGACCGCGCCCGCCGCCACCGTCACCGAGCCCCAGCGGGTCCGCTCGCTCAGCGACAGGAACCCCGCCGCCGGCACGGCGAGGAACGCCCCGGCGAGGTACGCGATGAAGATGGTCATGCCCTGCTCGGGCCGCTCGCCGCGGGCCAGCTGCACGATGCCCGTCACCAGCTGCGCCAGGGCCAGCAGCGAGACGACGGCCATGCCGATGAAGTGCCAGTCCTTGGTGGGCTGGTCCCGGTAGGCGGCGTATCCGCACCAGGCGGCGAGGGCGAGGGCGGCCACGGCGACCGCGACCGTCAGGGCGTCGAGCATGAGCCGAGGGTATTACGGCGCACGGGGCCCGCCGCGTGCACCCCCGGCTCGGGCGGGAAGCGCGACGGGGCCGGTGATCGTGGCCTTGACCACAGGGCGCCCGGCCTCCGGGCATCGGGGGAGCGGGGGTGCCGGCCGGGTCTGGAGTGCATCAACGCAGGTCAGAGCGGTGCGACTGGAATGGTTGGGCTGATGTGCGTCTGTCGCGCCACCCCATCCACCGCTGTCCGCTATCCGGACAACCGGTCCGGCCGAAAGCTCACGTCTGTTTTACTTGTGCCCATGACCACGACGAGCAGCCGCACCCTTGCGACCGAGGCGATCACGACGCCCGGTGCTCGTTGTATGGGTCGAATGCGCGCCTTCTGAGGGCCCACGACCGAGCCTCGCGCCCCGAAGCGAGAACCCTTCCCCCGGCCGTCCGCATCCAGCGGAACGAGCCCGCACGTCCCGGCCCGCGGTGACCCCCGCGCCCGGACGCCCCGGGAAACCGCTCGGAACGTCCGATCGAAAACGTCCGGATCACCCCGGACGCATGCCCCGTGCCCGGCGGACACCGCGCCGCGCACTCGACAGTGACGGAAACCCCTGTGATCACCACGACGGGCCTCACGAAGGTCTACCGTTCGCGCGACCGCGAGGTCACCGCCCTGGACGGCGTCGACCTCCACGTACGCGAGGGAGAGGTGTACGGCGTCATCGGCCGCAGCGGCGCCGGCAAGTCGTCGCTCATCCGCTGCGTCAACCTCCTGGAACGCCCCACCTCCGGCACCGTGACCGTGGCCGGCCAGGACCTCACCGCCCTCGCGGGCCGGGGGCGCCGGGCCGGCAAGGAACTGCGCGAGGCGCGCAGCCGCATCGGCATGGTCTTCCAGCACTTCAACCTGCTGGCCTCCCGCACCGTGCAGCGCAACGTCGAACTCCCCCTGGAGATCCTCGGCGTCACCGGCCGCGAGCGCTCCCGCAAGGCCCTCGAACTCCTCGACCTGGTCGGCCTCGCCGACAAGGCCACGTCCTACCCGGGCCAGCTCTCCGGCGGCCAGAAGCAACGCGTCGGCATCGCCCGCGCCCTTGCCGGCGACCCCAAGGTGCTCCTGTCCGACGAGGCGACCTCCGCCCTGGACCCCGAGACCACCCGCTCCATCCTCCAGCTCCTGCGCGACCTCAACCAGCAGCTCGGGCTCACCGTCCTGCTCATCACGCACGAGATGGACGTCGTCAAGACCATCTGCGACTCCGCCGCGCTGATGCGGGGCGGCCGGGTGGTCGAGTCCGGCACCGTCGGCGAACTCCTCGCCACCCCCGGCTCCGAGCTGGCCCACGAGCTGTTCCCCGTGGGCGGCACCGCCTCCGCGCCCGACCGCACCGTCGTGGACGTCACCTTCCACGGCGAGGCCGCCGCCCGCCCGGTGATCTCGCAGCTCTCCCGTACGTACAACATCGACATCTCGATCCTGGGCGCCGCCATGGACACCGTCGGCGGCAGGCAGATCGGCCGCATGCGCATCGAGCTGCCCGGCCGGTTCGAGGAGAACGTCGTCCCGATCGGCTTCCTGCGCGAACAGGGCCTCCAGGCCGAGCTCGTCGACGGCCCAGACGCCGCACCCGTACCCGCACCGCTCACCAAGGAGGTGGCGAAGTGACCTGGTCCGAAATGCAGCCGCTGCTGACGCAGGGCACCCTCGACACCCTCTACATGGTGCTGTGGTCCGCCCTCGTCACCGTCCTGGCCGGACTGCCTCTCGGCGTCCTGCTCGTCCTCACCGACAAGGGCGGACTGCTCCGGAACACCCCGGTGAACAAGGTCGTCGGCGCGATCGTGAACATCGGCCGCTCGCTGCCGTTCATCATCCTGCTGATCGCCCTGATCCCGTTCACCACCTGGGTCGTCGGCACCTTCATCGGCCCCACCGCGATGATCGTGCCGCTCGCCGTCGGCGCCATCCCGTTCTTCGCCCGGCTCGTCGAGACGGCGGTCCGCGAGGTCGACCACGGGCTCGTGGAGGCCGTCCAGTCCATGGGCGGTTCCATCCCGACGATCGTCCGCAAGGTCCTCCTCCCGCAGGCCCTGCCCTCCCTGGTCTCCGGCATCACCACCACCGTCATCGTGCTCATCGGATACTCCGCGATGGCCGGCGCGGTCGGCGGCGAAGGGCTCGGCTCCAAGGCCGTCACCTACGGATTCCAGCGCTTCGACAACCGGTTCATGCTGATCACGGTCGCGCTGCTGATCGTCATCGTGACCCTCGTCCAGCTGATCGGCGACCTCGCCGTCCGCCTGCTGGCCCGCCGCGGCCGCACCACCTGAGGCTTCCCCTTCCTCCACCAGGCCCGCACTCCTTGTCCGGGCGCACCACCATCACCACCTGAAAGAGGCACTTTTCGTGCGTACCAGCATCAAGATCACCGCCGCAGCCGCGGCCACCACCGCCCTCGCCCTCGGCCTCACCGCCTGCGGCACCGACTCCGACCCGTCGTCCAAGAGCGGCGGCGCCGACACCTCCAAGGCCCTCGTCGTCGCCGCGTCCCCGACGCCGCACGCCGACATCCTCGGCTTCGTCAAGAAGAACCTCGCCGACAAGGCCGGACTCAAGCTGGAGGTGAAGGAGTTCACGGACTACGTCCTGCCGAACACCGCCACCGAGACCGGCCAGGTCGACGCCAACTTCTTCCAGCACCAGCCCTACCTGGACGACTTCAACAAGAAGAACGACACCCACCTGGTGTCCGTCGGCACCGTCCACCTCGAACCCCTCGGCCTCTACTCCAAGAAGGTCAAGGGCCTCGACTCCATCAAGGCCGGCCAGACCATCGCCGTCCCCAACGACACCACCAACGAGGGCCGCGCGCTCCAGCTGCTCGCCGAGAACGGCCTCATCACCCTCAAGGCGGGTGTCGGCACCAGCGCCAAGCTGAGCGACATCACCGACAAGAAGGGCCTGGAGTTCAAGGAGCTGGAGGCCGCGACGGTCCCGCGCGCCCTGAACGACGTGGACGCCGCCGTCATCAACGGCAACTACGCCATCGAGGCCGAGCTGAAGCCGTCCAAGGACGCCCTCGTCCTGGAGAAGGCCGACGGCAACCCGTACGCCAACATCGTCGCCGTCAAGAAGGGCGACGAGAAGGACCCCCGGGTCCAGAAGCTCGTGAAGCTCCTCCACTCCGACGAGGTCAAGAAGTTCATCGAGGACACCTACCAGGGCTCGGTCGTCCCGGCCTTCGGTGACGCCAAGTCCTGACCCGTACGCGCCACTTGCCCCAGGAGCCCCGCACACCCCGCCCAGGGGGTGCGGGGCTCCGCCGCACCCACCCGGCCATGCACGCGCCCCCCGCGATGCTGCATGCTGTGCATTTACACGGTCTTCGGCATGGAGCTGCGCATGACTTCCACCTTCCCGGACATCTCCATCAGCACGGACCGGCTGGTGCTGCGCCCATTCGACATGGCGGACATCCCCGCGTACATCGAGATGATGAACGACGAGCTGGTCACCGCCTGGACCGACGCGCCCCACCCGTACACCCAGGTCGACGCCGAACGCTGGGTACGCAGAATCGCTCCGGCACACCGCACCAAGGGCGACGGGATCGCCCTGGCCGTCACCGAGTTCCTCACCCAGCGCCTCGTCGGCTCCGTACGGCTCCGCAACACCGACTGGCGCACCCTCTCCACCGAGGCCGCCTACATCACCGCCCCCTGGGCCCGCGGCGAGGGCTACGCCACCGAGTCCGTGCTCGCCGTCGCCCAGTGGCTCTTCCGCGACCAGGGCTTCGAGCGCATCGAACTGCGCACCGCAGCCGACAACACCGCCTCCCAGCAGGTCGCCCAGAAACTCGGCTGCATCAGCGAGGGCGTCCTGCGCAACGCCCGCATAGCGCGTACCCGGACCGAGAACGGCACGGACGGCGGCTGGACCGACATCCGCACCGACCTCATCGTCTGGGGCCTGCTCCCCGAGGACCTCGAAGGCGTCGCCGAACAGCTCGCCGACGCCGGCGGCTACGGCACCTACAGCGACTGGAACTGACCGGCGCCGGGGTCCCGGCCCCTCGCCGGAGGGGACCCGGTAACCTCACCCTGCCCGCCCCCGGGCACCCCCCGCCTGCGACGACTCCAGGAGAATGACACCAAGATGGCCGACCGGGTCACAGTGATCGGCTGGGACGGCTCGCCGCTGACCAGAGCGGCCACCGCAGCGCTCTCGGCCGCGACCCTGGTCGCCGGGGCCGCCCACCACCTCGCGCTGCCGGAAGTCCCCCGGGGCGCCGAACGCATCCGCCTCGGTTCCGTCGACCTCGCCGCCCGCCGCATCGCCGGCCACCGCGGCAGCGCCGTCGTCCTCGCCGACGGCGACCCCGGCTTCTTCGGCGTCGTCCGCACCCTGCGCGCCCCGCAGCACGGGCTGGAGGTCGAGGTCGTCCCGGCCGTCTCCTCCGTCGCCACCGCCTTCGCCCGCGCCGGCATGCCCTGGGAGGACGCCCAGACGGTCGTCGCCCACCCGCGCACCCTGCGCCGCGCCGTGAACGTCTGCCGCGCCCACCACAAGGTAGCCGTCCTCACCTCACCCGGCGCCGGACCCGCCGAACTGGCCCTGCTCCTCGAAGGCGTCCACCGCACGTTCGTCATCTGCGAGGAGCTGGGCACCGACCGCGAACAGGTCACCGTCGTCACCTCCGACACCGCCGCCGACCACGTCTGGCGCGACCCCAACGTCGTCATCGTCATCGGCGGCGGCCCCGAGCGGCAGGCCGACGGCGCCTGGATCGCCGGCCGCCACCCCGCCTACCCGCAGGGCGTACGGGGATGGGCGCTGCCCGCCGGCGCCTACCCCGACCCGGGCACCCGCCCGACGGGGGAGAGCGGCGAGGGCGAGGGACCCGTCCTGCGCGCCGCCCAGCTCGCCCACCTCGGCCCCCGCACCGGCGACCTCGTCTGGGACATCGGCTCCGGGGGCGGCGCCCTGGCCGTCGAGGCGGCCCGCTTCGGCGCGGCGGTCCTCGCCGTGGACAGCGACCCCGACGCCTGCGCCCGCACCACGGCCGCCGCCCGCGCCTTCGGCGTACAGCTCCAGGTCGTCGAGGGCCGTGCCCCGCACGTCCTGGAACGGCTGCCCGAGCCCGATGTCGTACGCATAGGAGGCGGTGGTGTCCCCGTCGCCACCGCCGTCGCGGACCGCCGGCCCGAGCGGATCGTCACGCACGCCTCCACCCGCGACGAGGCCGAGGCCCTGGAGGCCGCACTGGCCGGAAACGGCTACACGGTCTCCTGCTCGCTCCTGCAGTCCGTCGAACTCGACACGACCGCCTGGTCGGAGCGCGAACGCACGGTCGTCTTTCTGCTTTCCGCACTTCGTTCGGACCTTGCCCCCTGACCCGTCGGCATGCGGTGCGAGGTAGGCTGGCCGATCGTCGCACCGCTCCCGGACGTTCGTCGCTTCGTTCGTCAATGTCCGGAAAAGAGGACCGTTTTGGTTCCCGTTGTGGTACGGCAGCACCCTGGGACGCGCAACGTGGCGCAGTCCACAGCGGGCCGTGGCGAAATGAGCTGCCGCGGCGGCGAACGACCGCGAGAATGCAGGATGTCCGCGACCGGTTCGTGCCGCGCGGCGCGCCCGCTCGTTCCACCGGACGAGCACCGCGTGCCGTGTCCGGGCGTCCCGGGCGAAGGGCCGAAGGAGCACTGACGATGGGCGAGGGGAACGCATGAGTGACACCGGCCGGATCCCGGGCGAGGGACTGCCGGAGGACGCGGGCACGGTGGAGCAGCCGGGCGTCCCCGCGCCTGACTCCTACACCTACCCCGAGCCCTCCGCGCACACCCCCGAGGACGACGACCTCCTCCTGATGCCGAGCGCCCAGGGCGCCTGGGGTGAACCCCAGCCGGCGGCTCAGACGACGGAGCACTACGCGGACCCCGCCGCGCAGGGCGCGTATCAGCCGCACTTCCAGCCGGCCGACCCGGCGCACGCCCAGGGCCCCGTCCAGCTCCAGGAGCAGGCCCCCGCGTACGCCATGCACCAGGCCGCCCCCGCGCCGCTGCCCGGGGCCGGCCCCGGCGCGCACGAGGCCGGAGGCCGCGATTCCGGCTCCGTCGACCTCGGCGCCGTCCGCATCCCCGCCCCCGCTGCGCAG